>NZ_PPPD01000001.1:1737500-1970000 GCF_002901445.1 Deinococcus koreensis | reverse complement strand
GCGGGCCTACAGCCGGCTGAGGGTCTCTCCCACCTGGGCGACCCAGTCGGGGCCGCTGCTGGTGCAGGGCGGAAAGCTCCATCCCGACTTCAACCGCAGCGGCACCTCGTTCAAGGTTCGCAGCGGGGTGGGGGTGTGTGCCGGCGGACAGGTCAAATTCGCGCTCAGCGCCGGGCCGGTCAACTTCTACACCTTCGCTGTGTTCTTCCGGGACACCCTGAAGTGTCCGGACGCCCTGTATCTCGACGGCAGCATCAGCGCCTACGCCACGCCGGACACCAACACGCAGCTCGCCGAGTTCGCTGGAATGTGGACGGTCAGCCGCTGACGCCCACCGCATCCTGCACGCCGATATCCTCGGCCCTGCTCCAAAGGCGTCGAGGGAGACGCGACCGGGCCGCCCACCGAAGCGGACGGCCCAGCACTGAATCCCGATGACGTGAGCTGAAGCCGCGTTACCTGCTGACGGTCACGTTGACCGTGCTCAGCGGCTCGGCCGCCGCGTCGCCGATGGGCCGGACGACGTAGGTGACGGCGCCGGCGCCGGGCTTGCTCTGGTAGCTCCAGCCGCAGGTGCTGTCGAGCGGGATGTTCTTGGTGCCGATGGTGCGCTCGCCGCGCTGCACGGTCACGCTGTAGCCCTGGCCCTGCCCCTTCCCGCCGAAGCGGAAGGGCTCCGTGACGGTCTGCCCGTCGGTGATGCTCAGGCTGTAGTCCTCGGTGCAGTTGGCCGCGCTGGCGTTGGCGTCCGCCGCGCCGATGGTGGCGGCGACCGACCCGAGTTCAGCGCCGTCGGCACCCTTGACGCTGTAGGTGTGGGCGCCGGCGGAGGGGCTGGGCACGTCCAGCGACCAGCTGCCGTCCTCGCCCACCGTGACGTTACCGAGGCTGGTGCCGTCTTCGAGCACCTGCAGCGTGTCGCCGGCCTTGCCCGTACCGCGCAGGGTGAAGCCGCCGGCCGGCAGGGTGGCGTCGGCCGCAGGCTCACTGATCGCGAAGGTGCCGGCCGCCGCCGTATCCGTGGCGCCGGTCGTCGCGGCTGGATCGGTCGCCGCCGTGCCCGTATCGGTGGTGCCGGTGCCCGCGGTATCGGTGCCGGTGGTGTCAGTGCCCGTGGTGCCCGTGCCCGTGGTGTCGGTGCCCGTGGTCGCCGCGCCGCTGGTGCCGGTCGTGGCCGTCGTGGTGGCGGGGCGCTGACGCAGCAGCCAGCATCCGCCCAGCAGCAGCACGGCCAGCAGGGGAATCAGCCACAGCGGGAAGCCGCCGCGCCGGTCGGTCGTGGCTGCGGGAGGAGCCGGAGGAATGGGCGCCGCCGCGGCCGGGCCGGGCACCGTGCCCTTCGCGGTGGCGGGAGGCCTGGACGGCGCCGCGCTGGAGGGCGTGGGGCTGGACGGCGCAGGAACGCTGCTCATGGCCGCGCCCGCGGCGCCGGCCAGGGTGCCTGCCCCCAGCAGGGCGCCCAGACTGGACAGCCCCGAGGGCAGCAGGCCGCTCAGGCTGCCGCCCAGGCCGCCCAGCAGGCCGCTCAGGCCGCCCGCGTTCATGTTGCCGGCCCGGGCACGCCCACCCAGCACCGAGAGCACCAGGGGGGTCAGCAGGGCCAGCAGCCGGCCCGCGCTGGCGCCGCTGCCGCCCAGCGCCGTGCCCAGCCGGCCGGTCAGTTCATCGACGTTGCCGAACAGCGGGCCCAGCAGGCCGCGCCCCTGCCCCTCGATCCGGGACAGTTCGGCCGTGTCGCTCAGCAGGTTGGTGTTGAGGTGGCCGCTGTCGTCGCTCAGGGCGCTGAAGGGTCTGGCCATGTTCAGCACGTCGCTGGCGCCGCTCTCGGTCTTGCCCTTGTTGACCAGGGCGTTCAGGATCAGCGGCAGCGCCGCCTGGGTGGCCCGCCCGGCCGTGCTGCCGCCAAACCCGGCGACCGAACCGATCTTGTCGGCCGAGGCGCCGCCGAACTGCCCCCGGAGGAAGTCCAGCAGACCGGCGGAGGTCAGGGCCGCCGACATTGGGGCCGCGCCCACCGGAACCGCGTCTGAGGCGGCCGGCATCGGTGCGGGAGCACCCGACGTGGAAGGCGCCTCAGGTGTGGACGCCGCAGCCGTGGGGGCCGGGCTGGTGGGCATGGCCGCGCTGCCCATGTCCGGCAGACTCCCGGTCTCGGGGGTGTGCGGCGTGTGCGTTCCAGTCAGGCCGGAGGCAGCGGCTATTCCGGCTGCGCCCATTCCGGCTGCACCCAGTCCCGCTGCACCGGCCCCGAGCACCGAGCCCAGGCCACCCTTCAGGCCGCCCAGCACCGCGCCGACATTGCCCGGGTTGAGACCGGCCCGCTGGCCGAGCTGGCTGAGCAGCAGCGGCATCGCCATCTGCAGCAGGTGGCTGACCCCTGCCGGAGCCGCGCCGGTCTGCGTGGCCACGGTCTGGGTGATGCTCTCGGCTCGCCCGCCCAGCAGGGCCGGCCCGAGCAGTTCACCCGCACGCTGGAGGTTCGTGGCGCCGTCGGGGCCCGCCAGGGCCTCCTGCACGCTGCCGAAGCGGGGCAGGTTCTCCACGGCTTCGGCGATCTGGGACTGGCCTTCGGGGGTGCCGGCATGATCCGCCAGCGCGTCAAGCTGCAGCGGCAGACCCACGGTCAGGGCACTCTGCGCCGCCGGGGCGTCCAGTCCGGCCGCCTGGCCGAGCCGCGCCCCGTGTTCCCCACCGAAGAAAGATTGGATCAGGTCTGTTACGTTCATTGATGCCTCCTCTGCAGTTCCGGCCGAACCCGGCTGGGCGCCGGTCACTGACCGTCCAGACGTGGTGTCATATTCACCCGACAGCGTAATTGTAAATTATCTCACGCTTAAAGGCAGGGTGTGCGGAGCTGAGCCCACCGTACCCCCCTGTGGTCGGATGCCTATAGGGGCCGTGTGGGGCGTTTCTTTAGGAATCTCGCGGGGGTCGGCGGGGGGGGTTCGGCGCCGGTCAGGGCCGGACGCGGAGGCCGGGGGCTTCGGACACCGACGCCGGATGCTGGACGACCTCCAGCCGGTTGCCGAAAGGGTCGGCCAGGAAGACACGCGGCACGCCCGCCTCGGTGTCCGGGCGGCAGGGAACGCCGTGCGCCCCGCAGTGGGCCACGAACGCCGCGAGATCGGCGCAGCGCAGCGCCGGGTGCCCCCTGGTGCGCGGCACGAAGTCGGGCGTGACGCCGATGTGCAGTTGCCGCCCATCCGGCAGGGCGAACCACACGCCGCCGCGGGCGCGCAGGGCCGGCGGCTTTTCCAGCTCCGGAAGCCCCAGGACAGCCCCGAAAAACGCCCGCGCCTGTTCCTCACAGCCCGCAGGGGCTTCGATCTGCACATGATCCAGGCCAGCGATCAGGAGGGCCATGCGACCAGCGTATGTCCGTGCCCGTGGAGAGCAGCGCTACACCGAGAGGAACACCCGACCCTCAGCGACCCTCGTTGCCGCGCCGGAAATTCCCGGTCGCGCGGGCCATCACGAGTTGCGCCGCATGGTCATCCAGCCCGGCCCTCTCCAGTTCAGCCAGCCGCGCCAGAAAGCGTTCGGCGTCGCGGCCGGCCAACGTGGTCACGGGCCGCCCGTACCAAGAGACGATCACCCGGCCGTCCTTGAGGGCATGGAAGTCGAAACGTCCATCCTGCAACTCACCCCGCGCGTCGGTGGGCACAGGTCAGGCCTCGGCAGCAGGCGGGTCGAATTCGTCCCGCGCCCGCTCGGCCAGGGTCAGGATGTCGTAGGTGGCGACGAGCTGTTCGTGCTGGTTGGTGATTTCGGCGTGCCACTCCACCACACCCGTGGGGCGCGTCTCGCCTGGGCGCAGCTCCTTGCGGATGCGGCGCTTGCAGGTCAGCCGCGTGCGGATGGTGTCGCCGATGCCCACCGGCTCGACGAAACGCAGGTTCTCCAGCCCGTAGTTCGCCAGCACCGGCCCCGGCGCGGGCGAGACGAACTGCCCGGCGGCCGCCGAGATCAGGAAGTAGCCGTGCGCCACCCGCTTGCCGAAGATGCCCCCCTTCGCCCCGATCTCGTCCACATGGGCGTAGAAGTGGTCGCCGGTCAGGCCCGCGAAGTTCACGATGTCCGCCTCGGTGACCGTGCGGCGGTGGGTGAGCAGCGAGTCCCCGACCTGGATCTCGTCGAAGGACTTGCGGAAGGGGTGCACCACGTCCTCCCGCACGGCGCCGCCCACCACGTATTCGCGGGTCAGGGCGGTGAGGGTGGTGGGGTCGGCCTGCACGGCCACGCGGTTCATGTGGTGGCGCACGGCGCTCAGGCCGCCCAGCTCGGAGCCGCCGCCCGCCCGGCCGGGGCCGCCGTGGTTGAGCTGCGGCAGCGGCGAGCCGTGGCCGGTGTTTTCTTTGGCGTTCTCGCGGTTCAGCACCAGCAGGCGCCCGTGCGTGCTCGCCATGCCCATCACGAGTTCGGTCGCCTCGGCGCGGTCGTGGGTGATGATCGAACCCGCCAGCGAGCCGCGGCCCATGCGGGCCAGTTCGGCCGCATCGTCTAACGTTTCATACGGCAGCAGGGTCGCCACGGGGCCGAAGGCCTCCAGCTCGTGCGGCCCCCGGGCCGTCAGGGGCGACTCGCACAGCAGCACGGTGGGCTCCAGGAAGGCGCCCTTTTCCGGGTCGCCGCCCAGCAGGGGCGTCTCGTTCGTGATGACGATGCGCGCCTCGGCCTGAAGCTGGCGCAACGTTTCGCGCACGCGCTCGCGCTGCTGGGTGCTGACCAGGGCGCCCATCCGCACGTCGTCGCGCGCCGGGTCGCCCATCGTGACCTTGCCCAGCTCGCGGCGCAGGCCCTCCGTGACGGCCTCGATCAGATGCGCCGGCACGATGGCGCGGCGGATCGCGGTGCACTTCTGGCCGGCCTTGCCGGTGATCTCGCGGGCCACCTCGCGCACGTACAGGGCGAATTCGGGATCTTCGGGCCGCACGCTCAGGCCCAGCACGGAGGCGTTGAGCGAGTCGGCCTCGGTGTTGAAGGAGACATTGCGATTCACGATGACGGGATGCACGCGCAATTTGGCCGCCGTCGCCGCCGAACCGGTGAAGGCCACGGTGTCCTGTTCCTCCAGGTGGTCGAGCAGGTCGCCGGGCTCGCCGGTCACGAGTTGCAGGGCGCCCTCGGGCAGCAGGCCCGACTCGATGATGTCGCGCACCACGCGCTCGGTGACGTAGGCCGTCTGGGGCGCGGGCTTGACCAGGGTCGGCATCCCGCCGATGAAGGCCGGCGCCAGTTTTTCCAGCATTCCCCACACCGGGAAGTTGAAGGCGTTGATCTGCACGGCCACGCCCTCACGCGGCACGAGCAGGTGGCGGCCCACGAAGGTGCCCTCCCTGCCCAGCCGCTCCACCTTCCCATCGGGCCAGAAGCGCTCGTCGGGCAGTTCGCGCCGCGCCACGCTGGAGTAGCTGAACAGCGTGCCGATGCCGCCCTCGATGTCCACCCAGGAGTCGCGGCGGGTCGCGCCGGTGAGCATGCTCAGCCCGTAGTACGCCTCCTTGCGCTCCATCAGGTACGTGCCCAGCGCCCGGAGTGCCCGCGCCCGCGTGTGGAAGGTCAGCTTGCGGATCGCCGCGCCCTGCCGCCGCCCGTAGGCCAGCGCCCCGGCAAAATCCACCCCCTCGGACGAGATGACCGCCACGGGGCGGCCATACACGGCATCAATCAGCGTTTGCCCGTCCGCGTTGGCGTGCCAGCGGCCGGCGATGTAGGAAGCGGGGCGGAGGAGTTGAAGGGTGGATTGAGTCATGTGGACTCCTTTGCGGATGAACTACCATTCCGTATGACGGTGAACAACGAATACGACCTGGAGGGCATGAAGCTGGCCGGCAAGGTCGTTGCCAGAACGCTTGAGGTGTTGAAGGCCGCTGTGGAACCAGGGGTCACCCCAGCGGAACTGGACGCGCTGGCTGGTCAGGTGTTCGCCCAGTATGGAGCGCTCTCCGCACCCCGCCTGGAGTACAGCGCTCCGGTCAACGTGTTCATCAGCGTGAACGAGGACATTGTGCATGGCCTGCCCACGCATCGGCCTCTGGCGGCGGGCGACGTGGTCAGCATTGATGTGACGCCCAATGTGGGAGGCTTCGTCGCCGACGCGGCCGTGACGGTGGCGGTTCCGCCCGTCTCGCCTGTGGCCGCCCGCCTGATCGCCTGTGCCGAGGCCGCATTTGCCCAGGCCATGAAAGCGGCCCGCGTCGGCCACCCACTGAACGGCATCGGCCGGGCGATTGAAGCGGAAGTGGCCCGGCGTGGGTTCACCCTGCTCCGCGAATTGCGCGGACATGGCGTGGGCCGAGCCATCCACGAGAAACCAGATGTGCCCAGTTTCTACGACCCGAGGCTGAAGAAGCCCCTGCACGAGGGTCTGGTGCTCGCCGTGGAGCCTATGGTCTCCAGCGGCCGAAACTGGCGTACCAGAACCCTGAAGGACGGCTGGACGATTGCCACCTCTGACGGTGGCATAGCCGCGCACTTTGAACACACCGTCATGATTACCAGGGGTGCGCCACTGATTCTGACAGCCTGAAATCACACGCTCTTAAACCCCTCAAACGGTTCCCGACACGCGTCGCACACATACATGCGCTTGCACAGCGTCGGGCCGAAGCTGGCGGTCATTCGCACGTTCAGGGAGCCGCAGCGGGGGCAGCGGGTGGGTTCCACGTCCAGTTGAATCAGGCCGTGCTCGGCGGGCGCGGGCGGCGCGATGCCGTACTGGCGCAGACGTTCGCGGGCATCGTCGTTGATCCAGTCGGTCGTCCAGGGCGGCGTCAGGGTGCTCCTGACCTCCACCTCGGCCACGCCCAGATCGCGCACGGCCTGCTCGATGCTGTCCCGGATGACGTGCAGCGCCGGGCACCCGCTGAAGGTCGGGGTGAAGGTGACGATGACGCGCCCGCCGTCCACCGCCACCTCGCGCACCATGCCCATGTCGGTGATGCTGACAACGGGAATTTCGGGGTCTGGAACGGCGGCAAGCGCCTTCCAAACCGTTGATGGTAGATCGTTGATGGTTGATGGTTCTCCATCTTTTTCCATCACCCATCGACCATCAACCATCACCATGTCTCCGCCTCCGGGTGCGCCCGTGCCACGCTCTGCATCTCGGCCAGGAGGGGGGCGAGGTGCTCCGTGTGGGTGTCGCGGCCGGCGGGGTCGGGGAAGGCGGCGGGGAGCTTCAGGCCGCACTTCTCGATGAGCTGGCGGGTGACGAGGGCCTGCCAGCGGGTGTGGACGGCGTTCAGGTCGGGGAGGAGGCCAGCCTGTACCAGTTCTTCCTCGCCCTCGACGGGTTGGAAGAGTTGGGCAGCGTGGGGCCACAGTTCGTCCAAGGCGGCCTGCAGGCGGCGCTCGCTTTCCCCGGTGCCCAGGGCGAGGCGCTCGACCCACAGGGCGGTGTGCTGCAGGTGGAACTTTTCCTCGCGCACGGCCTTGGCGGCGACCTCGGCCAGGGGGGCGTAGGTGCTGCGCGTGGCGGCCTCCAGCCACAGGGCCTCGGAGGCGTCGAAGAGGAACTGGCGGAGCATCGTAAAGGCCCAGTCGCCCTTGGGGAGTTCGACGAGGCGGGCACAGGTGTACTCGGGGGCGCCCCGGAAGAAGGCCAGGCGGTCGGGGTCAGAGCCGTCCAGCGCGCGGCGCAGCTCCAGGTACAGGCCGGCGTGGCCCAGCTCGTCCTGCGCGATGTTCGCCAGCGCGATGTCCTCCTCCAGGATGGGCGCGTGGCCCGTCCACTCGCCGCCCCGGTGGGCCAGGATGATCTCGTCGTCGGCCAGGGCAGTCAGCTTGCGGATCAGGGCGGCCTGCTGGGTGGGCGTCAGGGCGGTGGTGGCAGCGGTCATGGCTTCACCTTGCCGGCCAGATGCGGGTGGTCGTGAACCTTCTGGTCGCCCACGTGCGGCTCCTCGTTGACCTGCCGGGGCATCAGGCCCGATCTCTTGAGTTCTCCGACGTGGCGGCCGATCACGCCGTAATACTGCTGCTGCTTGTAGGTCTTGTCCTTCGCGGGGGCGAACCAGCTCTCCACGGTGCCGGGGTCGTCACCCGTGCGGACGACCGCCGACTCCGGAAAGACCATCCAGGCGAGCACCTCCGGGTGCAGGCTCCGGGCCTGGCGCAGGGCGTCGCCACGGCCCGTCGCCTCGACGGTGCCGCTCAGATCCACGAAGGTCATCGAGCGCTTGTTGGTGCGCTTGACGCCCACGTGGTAGGTGCCGGTCTCGCCGGGCGTGTCCAGCACCTCCGGGTGGGTGAGCAGTTCTTCCGGCGTGGCGGTCAGCAGGTCGTCCCCCCGCACCGCCCACAGGCTCACGGCGGCGGGGCGGCGCACGAAGACGTTGCGGGCGGTCAGCAGGGCGTGATCCGGATCGCCGGCATGGACGCTGCCCACCGCCTGATGGGGGCGGCCGGGCGCGTCCTGTTTGAAGACTTCCCAGCGCGGCCACTGGGTATCGGCGGGCTGGGGATTCGGGTGGAGTTGGGTCATCGCTTTTCCTTGGTGGGCCGTGAGCTCTGAGCTCTGAAAAAGCCCGGTCTGTTCAGAGCTCAGAGCTCAGAGCTCAGAGCCCGGTCAATCCGCCGCCACGCCCCGCAGTCGATCCGTGTACGCCTGCAGCGCCTCGCGCACCCAGGCCCCGTCGTCGTGGGCGGCCTGGCGGGCGCCGAGGCGTTCCTTATTCAGCCCCCGCTCGCCCCGGATGACCGCCCAGAACTCGTCCCAGTCGATGGGGCCGTGTTTCCAGTTGCCCTGCTCGTCCTGATGCATCTCCGGATCGGGGATGGTCAGGCCGGCTTCCAGCAGTTCGGGGACGTGCTCGTTGATGAACTCCTGGCGCACCTCGTCGTTGCTCTTGAGCTTGATGCCCCAACGGCTCAGGGCGCCGGTATTCGGGCTGTCGGAGTCGTGCGGGCCGAGCATCATCACGGCCGGCCACCACCAGCGGTTCAGGGCGTCCTGGGCCATCGCGCGCTGCTCGGGCGTGCCCTGGGCGTACTGCACGATCATCTCCTTGCCCTGCTTGTGGTGGAAGGTCTCCTCAGAGCAGATCCGCACCATCGCGCGGGAGTACGGCCCGTAGGAGCAGCCCGCCAGCATGGTCTGGTTCTTGATGGCGGCGCCGTCGACCAGCCAGCCGATCATGCCGACGTCGGCCCAGCTCCGGGTGGGGTAGTTGAAGATGCTGGAGTATTTGGCCTTGCCGCTCAGGAGCGCCTGGAGCATGTCCCCGCGGGTGGCGCCCAGGGTCTCGGCGGCGTGGTAGAGGTACTGGCCGTGCCCGGCCTCGTCCTGCACCTTCGCCATCAGGATGGTCTTGCGCTTCAGGGACGGCGCCCGGCTGATCCACTCGCCCTCGGGCAACATGCCGACGACCTCGCTGTGGGCGTGCTGCGAGATCATGCGGATGAGCTGGCGGCGGTACTCGGCGGGCATCCAGTCGCCGGCCTCGATCTTCTCGCCGCGCGCGATGCGGGCCTCGAAAGCGGCGTGCTGCTCGGGCGTTTCCTGCAGGTGCAGGTCGTGCGGGGTGGGCTGAGTCATGGGGTACCTCCGGGACGGGGCGAGGGGGCAGGCACTGCTGAGGCCAGTGTACCTAACGAGCGTTAGGTTGGTGGTAAGACCGGTCGCGGTTGGACAGGGCAGGAGGGGCAGTCCGGGGAGCCGCCCCGCCGCAGCGCGTGATCTACTGGATTCAGCCTACGGTCTGTTGCCCCGTTCCTCCCACAGCCCTCCGCCCCGCCAGCCTCAGGAGTCCGCCATGCCCAGCCTGCTGTCCGCTGCCGCCGCCCGCGTGTTCGCCGCTGCCTGCCTCATGACGATTTCCCTGGCCCTGCTGCCTGCTCCGGCCAACGCGCAGGCCGATGAAATGGCCCCGGTGAGAACAAGCTCCCACGGCTGCGGGGCCTACACCATCCGCCTGCAGGAGAACGGCTTCGGCGACCCGCCGGATCGCCTGAGCATCACGCGCGGGGCGAAGGTCTACGCCAGCGTGGAGGACGAGCGGGTGGCGGTGGACTTCTGCCGCGACATCACCGGCGACGGCGTGCCGGAGATCATGCTCTCGGCCTTCTCGGGCGGGGCGCACTGCTGCTTCACGCACACGCTGTACTCGCTGACCACGCCGCCGCGCCGGCTGCTGGAGGTCTTCTCCGCCCACAGCGACAGCCTGAGCGTGCGTCAACTGGACTCCACACCGGCCCTGGAACTGATCGGCGCCGACTGGCGCTTCGCCTACGCCTACGGCATGAGCTTCGCCGAGAGCGCGCCGCTGCCCGTGGTGTACGCCTTCCAGGGCGACCCGGACGGCGGCCGCTACGTGGACGACAGCCGCGCCTTCCCCGGCGTGCTGCAGGCGTTCGCGCGGCGCATGAACAGCGGGGAAGCGTTCAGCGGCGGCGTGCTGGTGGGCTACGCCACGCGCCTCGTGGTCGGCCGGCCGGACGAGGCCGGGGCCTACCTGCAGAAGCTGCCGCCGACCTCCCGCGAGTGGCTGACGAACTACGGCCCGGACATCCGGCAGTCGCTGGGAGATTTCGGGCGGTGGGACTGGCCCACGCGGGCAGGCGCCGCCGCGGACGCCCGCCGCACGGGCCTGGGCGGCTCGTTCAGTGCGCCAGGCACGCGCGAGTACCTGGGCCTGGTCGGGCAGGGGGACACGGCCTCGCTGCGCCTGTACCAGCCACAGGGCAGGCAGATCGTCGCCGGGCCGGTGCTGGCCCAGTTCCCGCTGGGGCGCGAGTTCTCCGACCTGGGGTGGTGGCCCGCCGTGACCGTGCGCCGCGCCAGCGGCCGCGACGACGTGCTGATCCGCGACGCCCGCAGCGGCTCCGTGCGCTTCGCGGCGGCCCGCGTGACCCCCGCCGCCCTGACGGAGCTGGCCGCCGACCCGCTGGGCGTGGCCGCCGGGCTGCTGGGCGACCTGAGCCGCGTCGCGCAGCACGTGGCGGCCAGCCACGCCCGCCCCAGCCCGCCGCGCAGCGCGGCGCAGACGGCCGAAGTGCAGCGCCGCATCCAGGCCGCCCTGACCCGCGCGACCCCCTGGCTGGCCCTGACGGACGCCGACGTGCCGCTGGAGCGGCTGGGAAACTTCGGCTTCGACGCCCTGGAGATGCCGCTGGACACGGCCGGGCAGGCCCAGGTCACCGCGCCCGTCAGCGTGGGCTTCACCGACGACAAGACCGACAGCCAGTATGTCCCCGGCGAGCGGATGACCCTGACCATCGACCTGACGCGGGGCGCGGGGGGCTGGGCCGTGACCCGCTGGACGCTGACCCCGCGCACGGGCGAGCTGTACCGGGAATGAGGAGAGGCGGTAGTGCCAGGGGGAGTCAGGCTCAGTCGGCGGCGGCGGGCTGCGCGGCGCGCGTGCCGAGGGCGCTGGCTCCCCAGGAGATCAGGCTGCCGGCCACCGTGAACAGCGCCATGGCCGCCATCAGGCCGCCCTGGCCCAGCAGCGGCCACAGCATCAGGCCGCCGGCCGCGAGCAGCTTGCCGAACTGGAAGACCAGGCTGCCCACCGCCATGTAGGCGCCGCGCCGGGCCGGGTCGATCATGTCGGCCTGCACCGCCTGCCGGGTGGGCACGTAGAGCAGTTCGCCCAGCGTGAGCACCAGCCCCGCGCCCAGCAGGGCCAGCGGGGTGTCCAGGCCCATCGCGGCCAGGTAGCCGGCGCCGAAGAGGGCGAAACCCACCAGCATCCAGCGGCGCGGGTCGCGGCCAGTCAGGAAGCGCGCCACGGCGGCCGTGCTCAGCACGATCAGCAGGGTGTTCTCGGCGCTCAGCAGGGCCAGGGCGCGGGCGCCGTCGAACGTCAGCGGCAGCCCGCTCAGGGGCAGGGTGAGGGTCTGGCCGCTCAGGTCGCGGTCAAGACGCACGGCCAGGAACGTGGTGCGCGAGTATTCGATGCTCAGGATCAGGGTGCCGCCGGCCGTGAACCACAGGAACGTGCGGTGGGTCGCCACCTGGCGGTAACTCGCCAGCAGTGCCCGGAACCCGGCCGGCCGGGGGGCGGCGGGGGGGCCGGCCATCTGGTCGTCCGCGGTCTGGACGTTCCGGATGAAACGCGCCGTGACCCACAGGATGACGGCCGCCATGCCGGTCAGCAGGCCCATCAGCACGCCCAGGTGATCCGTGAAGAGCAGCGCCCCCAGCGGCGCCCCCACCAGATAGCCCAGGTTGTTGCCCCAGTAGTTCACGCTGTACATGAAGGCGCGGTCGGCGGGCGTGCTGGCGTCGATCAGCAGGGCCTCTCCGGCCGGGTTGGTCAGGCCGTTGCCGACCGAGAGCACCAGCAGGGCCGCGAACATAGGCCACAGCAGCGCACCCCCCAGCGCCGCGAGCAGCATCAGCCCGAAGGCCAGCAGCTTGACCGCCTCGCCCCAGACCATCATGCGCCGGCGGCCATACGTGTCGGAGGCCGCGCCGCCGTACAGGCCCACGACGAACTGCAGCCCGAACTGCGCGGCGAGCAGCGCGCCCGCCGTGAGCGCCCCGGCCTCCCGCGCGAACATCAGGCCCATGAAGGGCACCACGGTGGTGCCGAAGACCTTGCTGAGAAAGGTGGTGAGCAGCCGGATCCGGACGCTGGGATGAAGCTGTCTGAAGGCGGCTATCATGAACCCTCAGACTGACAGCCCCATGGGCTCCGGGCGAGCAGATCTGGGGACGGCCCCCCCGGCCGGTTGGCAGACCGCCGTGAGCGGGGCCGATGCCCCGTTTTTTTTGCGTCCGGGCGCCGCAGGTGTCAGGCTGAACCCCATGAGACGCAACATCTCCTCCGGCAGCCCCTGGGAAGAGGTGGTCGGCTACTCGCGCGCCGTGCGGGTGGGCCAGACCGTGCAGGTCGCGGGCACGACCGCCACGGTGGACGGGAAGGCCGTGGCGCCGGGCGACCCCTACGCACAGACCCGCGTGGCGCTGCAGATCATCGCCCGGGCGCTGGAGGAGGCCGGGGCGCGGCTGGAGGACGTGGTGCGAACCCGGATCTACGTGACGGACATCTCGCGCTGGGAGGAGGTCGGCCGGGCGCACGGCGAGGTCTTCGGCAGGATCCGTCCGGCGGCGACCATGGTGCAGGTGGCCGCCCTGATCGACCCGGCGCACCTGGTCGAGATCGAGGCGGAGGCGGTCATCCCGTGAGCCCATCCGGTGACCTGAGCCGCCATCAGGCCCTGGACGAGCGCCTGCGCGCCGCCATGAACCGCGACCGGCGGATCACCCACGCGCTGGCCTACGGCTCGTTCACGCAGGGCACGGCGGACGGGTTCAGCGACCTCGAATACTGGCTGTACCTGAGCCCCGGAAGTGTGCAGAGCTTCGACCTGCGCGCCTGGCTCGACGTGATGACCCCGCTCACGCACTGCGTGGTGAACGAGTTCGGCACCTTCGTGGGCGTGCTGCCGGGCCTGCTGCGCGTGGAGCTGCACGCGGTCTCCAACACCGAGCTGGCCGCCCTGGCGACCTGGCCCGGGGATCACGCCGAGCCGGCCCGGATGCTGGTCAAGGACACCGACGGCGCCCTGCGGCCCCTGCTGGACGCCCTGGCCGCGAGGCGGAGCGACCCGGCGGCGGAGGCGCAGGCCGTCCTCGACCGCCTGCTGAACTGGCTGGCCTTCGGGCTGAACGTGCTCTCACGCGGCGAACGCGTGCGGGCGCACGAGCTGCTGTGGTGGGTGCAGAGCGGGCTGCTCATGCTGGCGCGGCTCCGCAGCGGCCGAACCCAGCACTGGCTGAACGCCACCCGCCGGGCCGAGCTGGAACTGGACGCGGCCAGCCTGGAGCGCTACGCCGCCATCACGGGCGGTCTGGCCGACCTGGAACGCTGTTACGCCGGGGCCGCCCGGTGGACGCTGGAGCTGGCGGAGGGGCTGGGGCTCAGGGTGAACGCGGGCCTCGCCCAGGATCTGCGCTCAGTGCTCGAAGCCTGAAGGTGGTTCAGCCCTCTGCTCCCGGCGCTGACCGTTCCGGCTGGTCTGGCCCACTCTGGGCGGCTGCGGGGGCCTGAAGTATCCCGATCCGTTCAATGGCGACAATAGATTCATGCCGAACCCGTCCTCTCCCCTGCTGCCACCCGCCACTCCCCGCCTGGGTCTGGGGCTGGCCGCCCTGGGCCGTCCCGGCTACCTCAACCTGGGCCACCACGGCGATCTGCCCGACAAGAGCGTGGAGGCCATGCAGACCCAGGCCTGGACGGTGCTGGACGCCGCCTGGGAGGCCGGGGTGCGCTATTTCGACGCCGCGCGCAGCTACGGCCGGGCCGAGGCGTTCCTGGGAGGCTGGCTGCGGGCGCGCGGGCACAGAGCCAATGTAGGGGCCAATGTAGGGGCCAGCGTGGGCAGCAAGTGGGGCTACACCTACGTGGCCGGCTGGCGCGCCCGGGCCGAGACCCATGAGGTCAAGAGCCACGACCTCGCCACGCTGGAGCGGCAGTGGCCCGAGACCCTGTCGGCGCTGGGCCGCGCCCCGGACATCTACCTGATCCACTCCGCGATCCTGGAGACCGGCGTGCTGGAGGACGAGCGGGTGCTGGCCCGGCTCTCGGCCCTGGCCGGATCGGGCGTGCGGGTCGGGCTGAGCACCAGCGGCCCCCGGCAGGCCGACACCCTGCGCCGCGCGCTGGACGTGCGCGTGGACGGCGTGAACCCCCTGAGCGTGGTGCAGGCGACCTGGAACCTGCTGGAGAGGTCGGCGGGGCCGGCGCTAGCAGAGGCGCACGCCGCCGGCTGGGCGGTCGTGGTCAAGGAGGGCGTGGCGAACGGCCGCCTGAGCGCACACGGCCTGAGCGGTGTGGGCGACGTGCCCCCGGCGCTGGCGGAGCGGGCCCGGACACTGCAGCTCACGCCCGACGCCGTGGCCCTGGCCGCCGCCCTGGCCCAGCCCTGGGCCGACGTGGTGCTCAGCGGCGCGGCGACCCCGGGGCAGCTGGCCGACAACCTCCGGGCGCTGCAGATCGCTGTGGGCGCGGATGGTGTAGGGGCGGGCGGGGTGGGTTCAGACGACCTGCGCGAGCTGACGCTCAGTCCTGAGGCCTACTGGGCGCAGCGGGGCGGGCTGGCCTGGAATTGACGCAGACCTGGAATTGACGCAGCCGCGGCCTGCCCGGGTGTGGAGAGCGGATCTTGAGCGGCCTGGGGTTGAGCAGGCAGCGTCCAGGGGAGGAGGCCGGTGCGGCGTCCCGGACGGTTCCGGGGCTCAGGGCACGCTGGGGACAGGCGGGGTGCTGGTCGGCGGCACTTCGGGGGACTGCACTCCCGGGAGCGGCCCTTCCGGCGGCTGGGGCTCCAGCGGTGTGGCGGGCGGGGCGGGCTGGCCGGGCACCGGCTGGAGG
The DNA here is from genome assembly GCF_002901445.1 of Deinococcus koreensis. NCBI lineage: Bacteria > Thermotogati > Deinococcota > Deinococci > Deinococcales > Deinococcaceae > Deinococcus > Deinococcus koreensis. The sequence goes on along the minus strand of NZ_PPPD01000001.1, from coordinate 1,954,677 downwards.
TCGTGCACCAGCAGGTCGGGCAGCCGCACCACGCCGCGCACCGGCACGGTGTCGATCCAGCGCTGGCCGCTCACGCGGATCTCGGTCTTGCCGGCCGGCAGGGCCGCGAAGCCGAAGTACCCGCTGCCGTCCGTGACCCCCTGGGCGAGCAGGCGCCCACCCTGCCAGACCTCGACCGGACGCGAGCCGGGAACCGGCGTCCCGGTGATCCGCCCGAGCAGGCCCCGGGTGGTCGGGGGCGCTTCCGTCCAGGGCAGCGGGCGGGCCAGCGGGGCGCCCGGCGCGGTGAGCAGCTTCCTCAGGGTCTCCAGGCCCTGGGCCGTGCTCTCCTTCTCGCCGTAGACGCCGGCCGTGGGGGTGCGGTAGGAGTAGCCGACCCAGCCCAGGCCGGCGTCCACCGAGCGCCGGGCCTGGGCCGCCGTGACGGCCGGCTCGTTCAGGTACATGGCGCTGCCGGCCGCCAGGGCCGCCCGGGCGCCGTCGGCCCGCCCCGCCACCGAGCGGGCGAAGACGTTCCAGCCGTCGAACCAGCCCGCCTGATCGGCCACGCTGTCGCGCTTGTAGTTCATCAGGACGTTCAGGTCGAGCAGGCCCTCGTGCATCCAGGTGGGCCAGTCCTGCAGCACGTCCCAGTAGGTGCGGGTGCGCCGGAACGAGACCAGATCGCCCTCCCTGGGCGGTTCCAGGTAGGTGATGGTCGCGGCGCTGACCCAGGTGCCCGCGCGCACCGCCTTGACCTCCAGCGCGACCCGCCGCACCAGATTCGTGACCTGCGTCCGCTTCCACTCGGCCCAGGCGGGGTCTTCAGGGGTGGGCACGCCGTCCCGGCCGGTCTCGCCCTGGTAGCGGGCCAGCACCTTGGCGTCGTAGCCCCACACCGCGCCGTCCGGGTAGCGGATGCGGTCGAGCTGCACGCCGTCCACCGCGTAGTTCCTGACCAGACTCACGATGCCCTGCGTGATGAAGTCGGCGGCCTCGGGAATGCCCACGTCGAGCCAGCCGTCGCGGCCCTCCTGCCACTGGCCGCCCGGACGGCGGGCCAGCCACGAGCGCGCTCCGGCGTCCGGGCCGTGCGTGCGGAACACGTGCTGGGGGTTGGTGTTGGGGGCGTTGGTGTTGAAGGCCCCGGTCACGCTGACCCAGGCGATCACGCGCATCCCGCGGGCGTGGGCCAGCTTCACGACCACCGCCAGCGGGTCGAAGCCCTTTTCCAGGTCGCGGTCGGTCACGACCGGAAAGGTGGAGAGCCGGCACAGGCAGTCCGAGCGGCGCACCGCCTGCACGAACAGCGTGTTGATGCCCAGCCGCGCGGCGTCGTCCACGGTTCGGGTCACCTGGGCGCGGGTTTTGAGGCCCGGCCCGAAGGCGTCCACCCACAGCCCCCGCAGCCCACCGCCCGGCCCCGGCGGCAGCGCCGGGCGGGCGGGCCGCGGATCGGCCGGGGGTGGGCCGGGCAGGGCCGGATCCGGGGAGGCCGGCGTCACGGGCGCAGGGGGCGGCGTGGCGGCCGGCAGCGGGGCCGGCGCGGGGCTGACCTGCGCCAGGCCGGAACCGAGCAGGAACAGGGAAAGCAGCGCGCGGCGCGCGGCGAACAGGGTCATGGGTCTGGCGGCAGGCTAGCGCACCCCGGCCGCCAGCGGGTGAAGGGCGCCCCGGCAGCGCTTGCGGCCACAAACCGACCCCCTTCATGGAGCGGGGGTGTTAGGGTGGGAGCGTACTTCACAACCCGGAGGTCTCCTATGAAGAGAACACTGTTCCTGGCCCTGGTCGGTTCCCTTGTCCTGGCATCCTGCAACCGCGCCAAAGTGCCCGACGTGACGGGCACGGCCGTGACCAAGCCCTTCGCTTCGCAGCTGGAGGCCGCCGCCGGTTACCCGGACGACGCCGGGAAGGCCGTCTATGTCGACCTGACCGGCGGCGACCGCGCGACCACCCTCACAGCCACGGGCCTGAAGCCCAACACCGCCTACATCTCGCACTACCACTCGCGCGGCACGGGAGCGGCCGTGACCGCCACGACACCGGACTGCGCTTCGAGCGGCAGCGTCGTGGGCGGCCTGATCGGCGGCGCCGCAGTGACCACGGACGGCACCGGCGCGCTGACCATCAAGGGGCTCCAGCCCATCTCGGCCCTCAGCGGCGCCGCGTACATCAACATCCATGAGGCGCTCGCTCCGGGCGTCATCCCCCTGTGCGCGGACATCTGACCAGAAGCGGGTAGGACACAGCGGGGCCGCCCTCGATGGCTGGCCCCGCTGATCCGTTCTGGGTCAGCCCAGGGCGCTGTCCGCCTCGGTCTCCTCGTCGGGCAGGTCGATCTCGGCGGCGGCCGCCTGCGGGCTGCGGTTCTTGCCGATCTCACGCACGCGCCCCGAGAAGCGGCCCTTGATGTCCTCGTACATGGGGTGGGCGCGGATATCGCCGGGGCGGGAGGGCGTGGCGGCCGCCGCCGGGCCGGGTGCCGGAGCGGGAGGCGCCGAAGGAGGGGCGGCCGCGCGGGGCGCGGAGCGCTCCACACTCAGGCCGGCGAAGGGAGCGTCGTCCAGGTTCACCGGGCCGCTCGCCTCCAGCGGCACACCGATATCGTCCCAGTCGGGCTCCTCGGTGATGATCTCGCCCAGGTAGAGGTCGCGGGCAGCCTGGGGGGGGGCCAGCCGGTCGCCCCCCTGCGCGTCGGCGGGGGCGGGCGGCGGGTCGGCGCTGTGGTAATCGGCGCGGTGTTCATCCAGAAAGGCCGCCCTGGCCTCGGGCAGCGGCGCGGGGCCCAGGTCGTCCGGGCTGGCGCGCTGCGGGGAACGCGGCGCCGGAGGGTCGAGGGTCGCCACGCTCGCCGGGCGCAGGGGCGGCCGGGGGGGCGGCGTCTGGGACAGGCCGCTCTGGGAGAGGGCGGTCTGGGAGAGGGACGGCGGAGGCAGGGTGGGCGTCGGCAGCTGGGCCGACCCCTGGGGGGCCTCCGGCGCTCCGGCGGCCGTGGCCCGGGGAGAGCGGCCGGGCGCCGGGTTGAACGGAGCGACCTCGGCCGGCGCGGGGGCAGCGCTCCGGTCGCCAGACGAGGGCCCTGAAGGTGCCGGCCCTGTCTGGGCCACCCCGGGCGAGGACGGGGCAGCGGGAGCCGGAGCAGCGGGCGCTGGAGCGGAACCTCCCCCACCATTGCCAGGCGGCCCGCCCAGCCTGACCTTGCGCCCCCCCTCCGGGGCGATCAGTTCGAAGGTGACCGGCCCGAAGACCTTCAGGACGAGCCCCGCCAGATCGTCGAACTTGCCGACCACCTGTTTGGCGTGGAAGGCGTTCTTGCCGTCGTACGTGAGGCTCACGTAGCCGCTCTCGGCGTGCGTGCGGGCCGGTTTCAGGAAGGCCCTGACCTGCATGCTCGCCTGCCGGATCACGTCGGCCCAGGTGCCCTGCAGCTCGGCCGGCGGGGCCGCTGGCTCGGGCACCGCGCCCGTCACCCCCTGCGCCGCCGCCTGCATGACCTCCCGCACGGGCGCCGGGCCACGCCGCGCCGTGGGATCGAACTCGGCCACCGGCGCGGGTGCGCCGCCGGGCCGCGCGCCGGAGGCCCGCAGGGTGGAGAGTTCCTTCTCCAGCCGGTTCAGGCGCTGCACGAGGTCGGCGGGGACGCTCGCAGCTCCCAGCGCGGCGCCGGCACTCCCGCCGCCCCCGTCGGCGGCGAGCAGGGCGTGGGTCAGCGCGAGTTCCAGGCTCTGCAGATCGGCCGAGCGGGCGAAACGCGACTCCTGGGCGTCCAGCGCGGCCTGCAACCGCAGCAGCCGGGGCACATCGGCACCCTCCAGCCGGCCCTCGTCGCCCAGGCCCAGTTCGGCGTGCAGGGCGCTGCCCAGGGCCGCGACCAGGCCCTCGACCACGGTGCGCGCCGCGTAGCCGTCGCGGTACAGATGGGCGGCGCCGGCCAGGGCGGTGCCCGCGTCCGAGGCCACCAGGGCCGCCGCCACCCCGCGCACCCGCTCGCCGGGGGGCAGGCCCAGCGCCTCCTCCACGCCCGCGCGGGTGATGGCCGAGCCGGCGGCCAGCATCCGTTCCAGCAGGCTCTCGCCGTCGCGCATCGCGCCGTCGGCGAGGCGGCCGATCAGCTGGAGGGCGGCGGGCTCGGCCGTCATGCCCTCCTGCGCCGCCAGCCCCGAGAGCTTCCCGGCGATCTCCTCGGGGGTCAATCTCCGGAAGCGGTAGTGCTGACAGCGCGAGAGGATGGTCGGCAGGATCTTCTCGGGCTCGGTGGTCGCCAGGATGAAGATGACGTGGCCCGGCGGCTCCTCCAGGGTCTTGAGCAGCGCGTTGAAGGCCGCGCGGCTCATCATGTGCGCCTCGTCGAGGATGTAGATCTTCTTGCCGCCGTGCATGGCCGCCAGCGAGACCTTCTCGCGCAGCTCGCGGACGTCGTCGACCGAGTTGTTGGAGGCCGCGTCGATCTCCATGACGTCCGGGTGCGAGCCCGCCCGCACGCTCAGGCACGACTCGCACTCGCCGCAGGGTTTGGGCAGCGGGCCGGTGCAGTTGGCGGTCATGGCGATCAGCCGGGCGGTGGTGGTCTTGCCGACCCCGCGCGGCCCACTGAACAGGTAGGCGTGCCCGACCCGCCCCTGCTCCAGCGCCACCTTCAGTACGTCTTTGACATGCTCCTGGCCCACCACCTGATCCCAGCGGATCGGCCGGGCACGCTGGTAGATGGCGCTCACAGCGGCCCCCGCGCCAGCAAGAGGCCTGCTTCATCCTTTGCTAACGACCGACCCTGCTCCGCTGCGTCCTTCACCCGTCCAGTCTAGTGCTGCCGGGCGCAGTGCGGAGTGAGCCCAGCCACCAGCCCCATCACCAGTCCAGCCATCAGCCCTCCCAGGGTGGATGAACGCCTATTGACGGAACGGGAGAGTGCGGGTAAAGTTCTGTGGTGCCTGAAAAGGCGCCCCTTGAAAGGCAGTCCGCAGACAGCCCTGACCCCAGGCGACCCCCTGAGCAGGAACTGGATGCGACAACTGAAGTGGTGTGGCCCCATCGTCTAACGGTTAGGACACTACCCTTTCAAGGTAGCGATACGGGTTCGAATCCCGTTGGGGTCACCAGTCAACGCCTCCGCGCAAGCGGGGGTGTTTTCGTTTTGAGCCGACCGCGCCGCCGCCCATGAGCCGGGGTGCCTGGCGTGGCGTCTGCATCCTGCCAGAGCCACACCGTTGCGGAGCGTACGGCCGAAGAGGGACAGAGGCGACGGAGCAGGGGTCTGAGGCCGGGGCTGGCCCTGCAGGGCCACCGCACAGTCAGGGAAGGGGTGAGCACGATCACGCTGCGGACGACCCCGCTGCTGTGCAGCTCTCCGAGTCCGCCTCTCCCCTGAAGGGGCGGCAAGGAACAGCCGACCCAAATGGTGTTCTTGGTTCCCCTCAAGGGGAGCTGGCACCGAAGTTGACTCACTGGGACAGCTGCGGAGCAGTGGGGTTTGCCTACAGGCCAGGCATACAGGGCAAAGCTCGGGACTTCGCGGTTGCCCTGCGTGGCCCTGACCCGGGTTCCTGCTCTCCCCCTGTGCTACCTTGAGTGAACCGCGTCTGCCTGCCGTGCTGGGGGCAAACGACACAACCGCATCACAGGCCACACCGACGGGCCGACGCCTCTTTCAAGACACCGGCCCGGTTCTGGGCTGGCCCGACACACGGAGCAAGGCATGACACAAGTAGAACAGGGCGCCCCGCCCCAGGCAGCCGCCCCCCATCTGGAGGTTATTCCGCTGGGCGGCATGGGCGAGATCGGCAAGAACATCACCGTCTACCGCTTTGAGGACGAGATCATGGTCGTCGACGGCGGGCTGGCCTTCCCCGATTCGCACCAGATGGGCATCGACCTCATCATCCCGCGCATCGACTACCTGCAGCAGAACGCCGGGCTGATCAAGGGCTGGATCCTCACGCACGGCCACGAGGACCATATCGGCGGACTGCCGTACATCCTGCCCCGGCTGCCCAGGGTGCCGGTCTACGGCGCGCCCCTCACGCTGGGGCTGGTGCGCGAGAAGCTGGCCGAATTCGGCATCAAGGACGCCGACGTCGATCTGCGTGAGACCGCGCTGGACGCCAAGGTGCGGATCGGCAAGAGCTTCCATGTGGAGTTCATCCGCATGACGCACTCCATTCCCGACAACGCCGGCTACATCCTGACCACGCCGGTCGGCAAGATCGTGCACACCGGCGACTTCAAGCTCGACGAGGAACCCAGCGACGGCAAGCTGAGCGACCTCGACAAGATCGAGCAGGCCGGGAAAGAGGGCGTGCTGCTGCTCATCTCCGACTCGACCAACGCCGAGCGTCCGGGGCGCACGGTCAGCGAGGCCGCCGTGACCCGCGCGCTGGAAGAGGTCGTGAGGAACTGCAAGGGCCGCGTGTTCATGACCACCTTCGCCTCCAACGTCCACCGTATCCAGAACACCCTGAACGTGGCGCACCGCTGCGGGCGCCGGGTGGTCATGGAAGGCCGCTCGATGCTCAAGTACGCCCAGGTCGCCACGGGGCTCGGCTACATGGAAGCGCCCGATCCCTTCCTGACCAGCGAGGACGTGGGGCAGCTGCAGGATCAGCAGATCCTCTTCGTCTGCACCGGCTCGCAGGGCCAGCCCATGAGCGTGCTCTCGCGCCTGGCCTTCGGCACGCACGCCAAGATCGCGCTGCGCCGGGGCGACACCGTGATCCTGAGCAGCAACCCGATCCCCGGCAACGAGGAAGCCGTGAACCTCGTCATCAACCGCCTGTACGAGATCGGCGTGGACGTGGTCTACCCGCCCGCCTTCAAGGTGCACGCCTCCGGGCACGGCTCGCAGGAGGAACTGGCGACCGTGCTGAACCTCGCGCGGCCCAAGTTCTTCCTGCCCTGGCACGGCGAGCCCCGCCACCAGATCAACCACGCCAAGCTGGCCCAGACCCTGCCGCGCCCGCCCAAGCGCACCTTGATCGCCAAAAACGGCGACGTGGTGAAGTTGGCGGCCGACGAATTCAAGGTGACCGGCACGGTGGCGGCCGGCGCCGTGTACGTGGACGGCCTGGGCGTGGGTGACATCGGCGACGACGTGCTGCTCGACCGCGTGAACATGAGCCAGGAGGGCATCCTGATCATGACCGCCGTGCTGCATCCGGTGCCGCACGTAGAGGTCGTGTCGCGCGGCTTCGTGCGCTCGAACCGCGATCTGGACAACCAGATCCGCAAGGTCGCGCTGGAAGCGGTGGAACAGGGCATGAAGGAAAAGAAGCGCCTGGAAGATATCCGCGACGACATGTACGGCGCGGTGCGGCGATTTGTCCGCAAAGTGACCGGGCGCAACCCCGTGCTGATCCCGATGATCGTGGACTGAGCGAAGGTTTGCAGGGCAGCCGCTCCGTAAGGGGGCGGCTGTTTTGCGTCCCTCAGGGACTGCGGGCGATCCGGGCCTCGCTGACCCGTCCATCCGGGCCGAAGGTGATGGACACCAGACCGTAGTCGTACCCGAACGTCCAGTGGGTGTGGTTCAGGAGGTCGGCCAGACTGCCCTCCTCGTTGGGGTTGCCGTACTGCGCCAGCACCTGCGCCCTCGTCCAGCCGATCAGAACTTTCTGTGCGGCGTCTGGATCGTTCGGGAGTGGGGGCCGTATGGGCAGGGGGGCGAGGCTCAGGCTACGGTACACATCGTCGGCGCTGCCAAACACGCCGGGCAGGCGGGTGCAGCGCTGCGGCGCCTGGGCCATCAGGGCCACGCTCTGCTCCTGAAGGGATGGGTCTGGCTGACCGGCGAGGGCGCGGACACCGGCCAGCGGCCGAAGCATCACCAGCACCGCTGCCCTGCTGACACGCTGGTTCCGCACCTCGTTGCCAGACACGAATCCACCCTGGGGCGAGACCTCGATCTGCCAGATGCTCTCCACCCGCGCGCTCTCGAGAGTCACGTAGGCGGTGTATCCCGGCGCGATTCCGCAGGGAAACATGGGGTGGCCGTCGACATAGACCTGCTGCGAAACCAGCGCCTGACTAAGCTGTTCGGTCTCCCGGGTTCGGGTCAGCGGGAAGGCCGCCTTGGCCTGGAGATTGCGTTTGGGCAGCCATACCTGCCCCGTGCCGCTGGACAGGACGTATGCCGAGACTGTCTCCCGCAGCACCCTCAGAGGCCGGTTCAGCCAGCCGAAACGCGAGACCCCATGGCCCTGGGCATCGGTCAGGAAAGGCGTGCTCCGGACGACGTTGCCCGCCGTAGAGACGCTCTCGGTCAGCAGCACATACCCGCCGACCGCTGGAGCGTAGGGAGTCGGCACCGTGGATGGTGGAGGCTGAAGGGCGCCCGTCAGCGCCAGCGAGAGGGTCAGGAGGAACCGCATTTCCGAGACCGTAGGGCCCGGAGCTGACGCCCCCGTGATCTCCACGCTGGGTGAGCCTTCATAGAGCCGACCCGCTCAGGCGGACTGCAGCGACAACGGGGAGGAGACTGCCCACCTGTACAGTTTCCATACCGCCTTTCCCTACGTTCGCCCGCGCGGCCCGTGCGATAATCGCCCGCATGGGCATCATTCCTTACGTGATCGAGCAGACCGGGCGGGGCGAGCGGAGTTATGACATCTACTCCCGCCTCCTGAAAGACCGGATCATCTTCGTGGGTACGCCCATCGAATCGCAGATGGCCAACTCCATCGTGGCCCAGCTGCTGCTGCTGGATTCGCAGAACCCCGAGCAGGAGATCCAGATGTACATCAACTGCCCCGGCGGCGAGGTCTACGCCGGGCTGGCGATCTACGACACCATGCGCTACATCAAGGCCCCGGTGAGCACCATCTGCGTGGGCATCGCCATGAGCATGGGCTCGGTGCTGCTGATGGCCGGCGACAAGGGCAAGCGCATGGCCCTGCCCAACAGCCGGATCATGATCCATCAGGGCTCGGCGGGCTTCCGGGGCAACACGCCGGACCTCGAGGTGCAGGCCAAGGAAGTGCTGCATCTGCGCGACCGGCTGGTCAGCGTCTACCACAAGCACACCGACATCCCGCACGACAAGCTGCTGCGCGACATGGAGCGCGACTACTTCATGTCGGCCGACGAGGCCAAGCAGTACGGCCTGATCGACACCGTGATCGAGACCACCCGCCAGCTCGAGGAGGCCCAGGGATGACCAAAGCCAGTACCGGCGGAGACCGCTGCTCCTTCTGCGGCCGTCAACACCCGCAGATCGCCCAGCTGATCGAGGCCCCCGGCCGCGCGGCCTTCATCTGCAACGAATGCACGGACCGGGCCCACGAGCTGGTCAAGCAGAACAAGAAGGCCGGCAGCGAATTCCGGCTGGAGGAACTGCCCAGCCCCAAGGAGATCAAGGCCTACCTCGACGACTTCGTGATCGGCCAGGACGAGGCGAAGAAGGCGCTGGCGGTCGCGGTGGTCAGCCACTACCAGCGCCTCGCGCACCCCGACGTGAACCTGCAGAAGAGCAACATCCTGCTCATCGGGCCGACCGGCACGGGCAAGACCCTGCTGGCGCAGTCGCTGGCCGAGATGCTGGAAGTTCCCTTCGCCATCGCCGACGCCACCACCCTGACCGAGGCCGGGTACGTGGGCGACGACGTGGAGAACGTGATCGTGCGCCTGCTGCAGGCCGCCGAATACGACGTGGCCTCCGCCGAGCGCGGCATCATCTACATCGACGAGATCGACAAGATCGCGCGCAAGTCCGAGGGCACGAGCATCACCCGCGACGTATCGGGCGAGGGCGTGCAGCAGGCCCTGCTGAAGATCATCGAGGGCACGGTCGCGCAGGTGCCGCCGCAGGGGGGTCGCAAGCACCCGCAGCAGGAACTCGTGCAGGTGAACACCCGCAACATCCTGTTCATCGTGGGCGGGGCCTTCGACGGCATCGCGGACATCGGGCGCAGCCGCACTAACGTGCGCGCGGTGGGCTTCGGCGCCGAGCACAAGGGCGACGAGAAGGCCGAGCTGCGCTTCCTGCCCGAAGACCTCGTGAAGTTCGGGCTGATTCCCGAGTTCGTGGGTCGCCTGCCGCTGGTCGTGCAGCTGCAGGAGCTGGACGAGGAAGCGCTGGTCCGCATCCTGACCGAGCCGCAGGGCGCCATCGTCAAGCAATACCAGGCGCTGTTCGGCTTCCAGAACGTGGATCTGAGCTTCACCGAGGGCGCGCTGCGGGAGGTCGCCCAGCGGGCCAGGGAACGCAAGACCGGCGCGCGCGGGCTGCGGGCGGTGCTGGAAAGAGCCATGACCGACCTGCTCTTCGAGCTGCCTGTCGAAAACCTCAAGGAGTTGCGTTTCGATGCCGGCCATATCGACTCGCCGCTGGGGCTCCTTGAGTCTAAGGGACTCAAGAAGTCTGCCTAAACGCAACAGAGATTACAGCGCCCCCCGGCCGCCGTCCCTAGACTTTCTGGGTACCAGCGGTCGGGGGTGTCTATTGTTTCCCCGATCGCGTTAGACTCTCGTATTCCCGCACCTTTTGTTTTCAGGAGGCCGCGGCCCGCAAGGAGCAAGCATGATCTGGGAACTTCCCGTAGTCGCACTCAGAAATATAGTGATCCTGCCCGGCGTCACGATGAACGTCGACGTCGGCCGTCCCAAGAGCAAGCGGGCGGTGGACGAGGCGCAGGCCAGTGACCGCCGGGTGCTGCTGCTGACCCAGCGCGACGCCCGCACCGACGACCCCACCCGCTCGGAGCTGTACGAGATGGGCGTGCTGGCCGTGGTCAAGCAGGTCGTGCGGATGCCCGACAACACCTACCAGGTGCTGGTCGAGGCGCAGGAACGCGCCCTGGTCACCGACGAGGTGCCCTCGGCCTACATGCGCGTGCGCGCCGAGACCCAGACCGCGCCCGCCGACGAGAGCCGTGAGGTCGCCGTGCTGGTGCAGGAGGTCAAGTCGGCCTTCGAGGAGTACCAGCGCCAGAACAAGAACCTGCGCCTGGACAACTACCAGCTCGAGGGGCTGAAGGCCCTGACCGACGCTGGCGCCCTGAGCGACCAGGTCGCGCACCACGCCACCTGGACGCCGGAGGAGAAGCAGGAAGTGCTCTCGGCCGTGTCGCTGCGCGCCCGCCTGGAAGCCGTGCTGAAGTTCCTGGCGCGCGACACCGAGCGCTTCAACATGGACAAGAAGATCGCCGGACGCGTGAAAGAGCAGATGGACGCCAACCAGCGCGAGTACTACCTGCGCGAGCAGATGAAGGCCATCGGCAAGGAGCTGGGCGGCGGCGAGGACGGCCCGGCCGAGGTCGAGGCCCTGCGCGAGAAGATCGAGGGCGCCGGCATGCCCGACTCGGTCAAGGAAAAGGCCCTCAAGGAGCTGCAGCGCCTGGAGCGCACGCCCGGCGGCAGCCCCGAGAGCACCGTGGTGCGCAACTACATCGACTGGCTGGTGGACGTGCCGTGGAGCAAGCGCGACGAGGAGATCCTCGACATCGGGCGCACCCGCGACATCCTGAACGACGACCACTACGCGCTGGACGACGTGAAAGACCGCATCCTGGAGTTCCTGGCCGTGCGCCAGCTGACGCACAAGCCCGAGGAAACCGCCGAGCAGCGCCAGGAACGCACCGCCGAGGAGCGCACCGACGACGCCGAGCTGCGCGCCCCGATCCTGTGTCTGGTCGGTCCTCCCGGAGTGGGCAAGACCTCGCTGGGCAAGAGCATCGCGAGAAGCCTGAACCGCAAGTTCATCCGCATGTCGCTGGGCGGCGTTCGCGACGAGGCCGAGGTTCGCGGCCACCGCCGCACCTACATCGGCTCCATGCCCGGCCGCATCATCCAGTCGATGAAGACTGCGGGTGTGACCAACCCGATCATCCTGCTCGATGAGATCGACAAGATGAGCAGCGACTGGCGCGGCGACCCCTCCAGCGCCATGCTGGAAGTGCTCGACCCCGAACAGAACCACACCTTCCAGGATCATTACCTCGAGGTGCCCTACGACCTCTCGCAGGTCATGTTCATCACGACGGCGAACACCCTGCAGACCATTCCGCGGCCTCTCCTCGACCGCATGGAGGTCATCCAGATCCCCGGCTACACGCAGGTGGAAAAAGTCGAGATCGCCAAGCGCTACCGCGTGCCCCGGCAGGTGCGGGCCCACGGGCTGGTCGGCCGGCTGGAGATCACCGACGCGGCGCTCAACCGCATCGTCGAGGAGTACACCCAGGAATCGGGCGTCCGGAATCTGGATCGGCAGGTCAGCAAGCTGGCCCGCAAGGCTGCCCGTGAGCTGCTGGAAAGCCCCTGGGAGGGCCTGAAGGTCATCGACGCCGCGCAGGTGCCGGACTACCTGGGCGTGCCCATGCACCGCCCGGACAGGATGGAGAAGGAGCCCCAGGTGGGTGTGGCCCAGGGTCTGGCCTGGACGTCGGTCGGCGGCACCATGCTGCTGGTCGAGGCGCTGGCCACCCCCGGCAGCGGCAAGGTCGTCATGACCGGCTCGCTGGGCGACGTGATGAAGGAGAGCGTGGGCGCGGCGATCGCCTACCTGCGGGCCAACGCCCACCGCCACGGCGCCGATCCCGACTTCCACAAGACCATGGATCTGCACGTCCACTTCCCCGACGGCGCCACCCCCAAGGACGGCCCCAGCGCCGGGATCACGATCGCCACCGCCGTGATCAGCGCCATCACCGGGCGCCCGGTTCGGATGGACGTCGCCATGACCGGCGAGATCAGCCTGCGCGGCCGCGTGCTGCCCATCGGCGGCCTCAAGGAAAAACTGCTCGCCGCGCACCAGGGCGGGATCCGCGAGGTCATCTTCCCCAAGGACAACGAGCCGCACCTGCAGGACGTGCCCGAGTCGATCCGCGGCGAACTGAAGATCCACGCGGTCGAGCAGGTCGGCGAGGTGCTCGATCTGCTGCTACTGCCCAAGCCCGAGGGCGACCAGCCGGTCATCCCGCCCGCGACCGGCAAGGCCGCCACCCAGCCCGGCGCGTAAGCCCACAGCGGCAGCGCACCAGAACAAACCTGAAAGAGACGTCCCCGGAGCTGCTGGGGACGTCTCTTTGTGGGGCAGCGGGCGGCCCATCAGGAAGCCCTGGGCGCGCTTGCAGGCCAGTTCGCCTTCGCCTCAGCGGCGGCCGAACGAGCTGGACGTGCTGGCCCCCGCAGGCGCCGCCGGACGGCTGGTCTCCGCCACGCCGCCACGGGCCGGCTCGCGGCCGCCCCCGACCCCCGCGCCGCCCAGGCCCGCGCTGGCGGTGGCCGGGCCACCCACGGGCAGGCTGCTGCCCACGGTGGGGTCGTTGGCGAGCCGCGCGAATTCCTTGGGGTCGACCGCGCGCTCGACGCCGATGTCGAAGGAGATCAGGCGGCGGCGGTAGAGGTTGGCGAGGTAGGCGTCCATGGTGATCATGCCCTCGCGGGCGCCGGTCTGCATGACCGACACGATCTGGTAGGTCTTGCCCTCGCGGATCAGCGACCGCACGGCCGGATTGGCGACCAGCAGCTCGTAGGCCAGGATGCGCCCGCCGCCCTCGAGCTTGGGCAGCAGCTGCTGGGTCATCACGGCGACCAGGTTGTTGGCGAGCTGCACGCGGATCTGCTCCTGCTGCTCTTCCGGGAACACGTCCACGATGCGGTCGATGGATTCGGGCGCCGAGTTGGTGTGCAGGGTGCCCATGACCAGGTGGCCGGTCTCGGCGGCGGTCACGGCGGCCTTGATGGTCTCGTAGTCGCGCAACTCGCCCACCAGGATGACGTCGGGGGCCTGACGCAGCACGGCGCGCAGGGCGTTGTTGAAGTCCATGGTGTCCGAGCCGACCTCGCGCTGGTTGATGATCGACTGCTTGTGCGTGTGCATGAACTCGATGGGATCCTCGATGGTCATGATGTGCAGCTTCTTGTTGGTGTTGATGTGGTCGATCATGGCCGCCAGCGTGGTGCTCTTGCCCGAGCCGGTGGGGCCGGTAACCAGCACCAGCCCGCGCGGCGCCCCGGAGATGTCGATCACGTTCTGCGGCAGGCCCATCTCCTGGGCGCTCTTGATCTTGGTGGGGATGAGCCGGAGCACGCCGCCCACGTTGCCGCGCTGCATGAAGGCGTTCACGCGGAACCGGGCCTTCTCGCCCAGCGCGAAGGAGAAGTCCAGCTCGCGCTTTTCCTCGAAGGTGCGCTGCTGCTTTTCGTTCATCATCGAGTACATCAGGCGCCTCGTCTCGGTGGCAACCAGCTCGGAGAAGCCCTGACCGTCGTAGACGCCGTGCAGCTTGAACTGCGGCGGCAGGCCCACAGTCAGGATCACGTCGGAGGCGCCCTTCTCGGCGGCGAAACGCAGGATGTCGGTGATATCGGCACTGGGATGGTTCATGGATGACCTCGGGGGGTGGGGGGCGTTACTTGCTGGTGACGGCGAGCACTTCTTCGAGGGTGGTCAGGCCCTGCAGCGCCTTGCCGATCCCGTCCTGGCGCAGCGTCTTCATGCCGCTCTGGGTCATGGCGATGTCGTTGATCTCGGAGGCGTTCTTGCCCATGCTGATGGCGACCCGCAGGGGCTCGTCCACCACCATCAGCTCGTGGATGCCCATGCGGCCCTTGTAGCCGGTGCCGCCGCAGCGCGGGCAGCCGGCGCCGCGCATGAGCTGGGCGCCGCGCAGGTCGCGCTCGGTGATGCCCAGACGCCGCAGCACGTCCGGGTCGGCGTTGGTGGGGGCCTTGCAGTCCGGGCAGACCTTGCGCACCAGTCGCTGCGCGACCACTCCCACCACCGAGGCGCCGATGTTGAAGTGCTCCACGCCCATCTCTTCCAGGCGCACGATGGCGCCGGGCGCGTCGTTGGTGTGCAGCGTGGCCAGCACCAGGTGGCCGGTGAGCGCCGCTTCCACGGCGATCTTGGCCGTCTCGGTGTCCCGGATTTCCCCCACGAAGATGATGTCGGGATCCTGGCGCAGGAAGGCCCGCAGCGCGCGGGCGAAGGTCAGGCCCGCGACCGAGTTGACCTGCGACTGGACGATGCCCGGGATCTCGTATTCCACCGGATCTTCGATGGTGGTGGTGTTCTTCTCGGGCTTGGCGATGCGCTTGAGGGTGGAAAACGAAGTGAAGGACTTGCCCGAGCCGGTGGGGCCGGTGACCAGGAAGATGCCGTTGGGCTTCTCGATCACGTCGAGGTAGCGCTGGAAATTGTGCTCGGAAAAGCCCAGCTGCTCCACTTCCGGAATGTTGGCGGCCTTCTGCAGCAGACGCATCACGGCCTTCTCGCCGTACACCGTGGGCAGCGTGGACAGCCGCAGGTCGATGTCGATCGAGCCCTTCTTGAAGCGCACCCGGCCGTCCTGCGGAATGCGGCGCTCGGCGATGTCGAGCTGGCCCATGATCTTGAT
Organism: Deinococcus koreensis; assembly: GCF_002901445.1. Classification (NCBI taxonomy): domain Bacteria; kingdom Thermotogati; phylum Deinococcota; class Deinococci; order Deinococcales; family Deinococcaceae; genus Deinococcus; species Deinococcus koreensis. Next base: position 1,939,372 of record NZ_PPPD01000001.1, on the reverse strand, counting down.
GCGCGCGAGCATGCTCTGCGCCGCGCCCTTGGGCAGGGAGTTCTGCTCACGCAGCACGCCGTCGATGCGGTAGCGGATACGGACTTCGTGCTCGGTCGGCTCGATGTGGATGTCGCTGGCCTCCTGCAGGGCGGCCTCGCGGATCAGGTTGTCGACCACCCGCACCACGGCGTTGTCGTCCAGCCCGGCCGACACATCGACATCTTCGGCGCGCTTGTTGTCCTTGTCGCGCTTGTTGCTCTCCTGCACCAGCCGCTGGTTTAGGTCCGCCATGTCCTTGCTGCCGAAGTAGCGCTCGATCAGGCGGATGATGTCCTTTTCCGCCATCACGGCGGGCATGACCTCACGGCCGGTGATCAGCTTCAGGTCGTCCAGCGCGAACACGTTGCGTGGATCCTTCATGGCCACGACCAGCGCCTCGCCCTGGAGCCTGACCGGCACCACGGCGTAGCGGCGCGCGGTGGCCTCGGGGATCATCAGCGCGACCTTGGGATCGGGCGGGTTCTGCACCGGATCGAGGAACTCGTAGCCCAGCTGTGCGGCCAGCGATCTGGCCAGCATCTCGGGCGAGAGCTTGCCCGACTGCACCAGGGTGTCTTCCAGGCGCCCGCCGCCAGCGTTCTGCTTCTGCAGCGCCGCGTCGATCTCCTCGGCCCCGGCGAAGCCCAGCTCGATGATCACCTCGCCCAGCGGCTTGACCCGGCCCTCGCGGGCCTGCACCTGCAGCGCCTCGCGCAGCTGCGCGCGCGACAGCGTGCCCTGCTGCACCATCTGTTCGCCCAGCCGGCCGCGCTGCGGGTAGTAGCGCTCGATCAGGCTCTCCACGTCCCTCGGTTTGGCGAGCAGGAACTGGGTGCGCCGCCCGATCAGGGCCTCGATGTCCTCGCGTTTGCGCGGATCCGAGGCGACCACGGTCACGCCGCCCTCGCTCTCGTCGACCGGCACGGCCGAGAGCCTCAGCGCGTCGGCGCGCAGCATGGAGCCCAGCACTTCCTCGCTGGGTTTGAAATCGCGGGGATTTTTCAGGTACACGGCCCCGATCTGTTCGGCCAGCACCTCGTAGAGCTGATCTTCGGTGATCGCCTTCTGGGCGTAGAGCGTGGAGCCCAGCGGCTCGCCGGTCTGCTGCTGCGCGTCCAGCGCGACCTGCAACTGGGCGTCGGTGATCAGGCCGCGAGACATCAGGCGCTGGCCCAGCATGCCGCCGCCGGCGCTGTCGGCCATCTCGGCGGGCTGGGTGGGCGTGAGGCCCAGTTCGGGGTAGTGGGTGGCGATGGCCCAGTTGATCTCGTCGCGCAGCGCCTGATAGGGCTCGATCAGCAGGCCGCAGTCGTCCTCCAGCGCCTCGATGGCGAGGCTGGAGAGCGGATCGACCAGCGCGACCCGCAGCGTGCCGCCCTCCAGCGCGAACGGAAAGGCCAGCGAACTGAGCGCCGTCTGGGCGCGCACGGCCGTGACCGCCTGCGGATCGGGGTTGACCACCATCAGATTGACCAGCGGGATGCCCAGCGCTTCCTCGATGGCGCGGGCGATCCGTTTCTCGCCGACCATGCCGGAGCCGATCAGGATCTCGGCCAGGCGACCGCCCACCTCGGCGTGGCGCACCAGCGCTTTTTGCAGGTCGGCGTCGTTGACGTAGCCCTGTTCGAGCAGAATGGCGCCGAGGCGACGGTCACCGATTGAGAGAGCCATGATGTTCCTCCTTGAGCTGGACGGGCCTGTGCTGGATAGAATGAGCGGGAAGGGGCGGCGACAGGGGCTGAGGGGGGTGTGGGAGCGGCCCGGGCAGGGTTCGGACAGGGAAGCCGGGCGCGCGCTGGAACGGTGGCCGGGGCCTCAGGCCGGGACGACCGGGTGGACACACGGGGCGCCGCATCTCAGGTCTTCCAGTCATGGCCGTATCTCCTCAGCACCAGGCGTTCGAGCTGCCGGGCCAGGCGCGTGTGGGGCAGGGCGTTGTTCGCCAGTGGCCTGACCAGGATGGTATGGAGCCCCGCTAGATTGCCGCCCAGGACATCGGTGAACAGCTGATCGCCGACCATGCCCACCTGCCCCGGCGGCAGGCCCAGGGCACCGACCGCCCGGCGGTAGGCGCGCGGATTGGGCTTGCCCGCCAGCCCGACCCCGTTGAACTCCAGGCGCTCCAGCCAGTAGGCGGCGCGCCTGCCCGTGGCGTTGCTGAGCAGGTAGAGCCCGGTGCCCAGCCGCTGCAGATCGCGCGCCCAGCGGATGATCCCGGCCGCTTGGCGCTCCTCGTAGCTGCCGTAGGGGATCAGGGTGTTGTCGAGGTCGATCAGCAGGCCGTGCAGGCCGCGGGCCCGCAGGAACTCGGGGGTGATCTCGGTCACGTGGTCGATCACGTCGCGGGGCTGCAGGAGGCTCACGCCGCTCCTCCGGCGCTGGGTGAGCTGGCACCGGGTAGGCTGGAACCCTGCAGGCAGATCACAGCCCACATCCGGCCGGTGCGCCCGGCGTCACGGCGATACGAGTAGAAGTCCTCTTCGGTGGAGCAGCGCCCGCTGAGCCAGATGTTCGCGTCGTCCAGGCCGGCGTCCCGCAGCACGGCGCGGTTGGCCCCGGCCAGATCGAGGTGCGCGCGGCCCTGCACGTCCAGCACGAAGTCGCCCAAGCCGGCGTCCCGGAACTGGCGGGCGACGTCGGGGCCGACCTCATAGCGCTCGCCGCAGATGCCGGGGCCGACGGCGGCGCGGATACCGCTGGGGTGCGCGCCCAGGGCCACCATCGCCTGCACGGTCTTCTCCCCGATCCGGCCCAGCGTGCCCTTCCAGCCGGCGTGCGCGGCGCCGACCACGCCCGCGCGCTCATCCTGCAGCAGCAGCGGGTAGCAGTCGGCGGTGCCGATGGCCAGGGGCACGCCCGGCGTGGCGGTGACCAGCGCGTCCGCCGTCCAGAGCCCGGCTTGGGTCACGGTCACGACCTGGGTGCCGTGCACCTGATCGAGCCGGGCGAAGGAGGCCGGCAGCCCCAGCGCGCCCGCCAGCAGCTCGCGGTTGCGGGCCACGGCCCGGGGGTCGTCCTCGCGGTCGTCCAGGTTCAGCCCCGCGTATACCCCCGACGACACGCCGCCCACACGCGTGGAAAAGGCGTGTGGCGCGGTCAGGTGCGGTGCGCGCAGCAACATCAGGCCCGTAGTATCCCCCCCCATCTCTCACCGGATTCTGACGCTGCGGGCCGGCGCGCGCGGGAAGGCGGGTCGCATTCGCCCGGCCGCCTGCCCTGTCCACTCCAGCCCTCCGGCCGCCCGGGTTGCTAGAGTCCGCCTATGAGTGTGAGCGTGGACTTGAGCAACAAGACGGCCCTGGTCATGGGCGTGGCGAACGGGCGCAGCCTGGGCTGGGCCATCGCCCAGCAACTGCTCGCGGCGGGCTGCCGGGTGGGCTTCTCCTACCAGGGCGAGCGCCTCAGGCCCGAGCTGGACAAGCTGCTGGCCGGGAAGGACGGCGTGTGGTCGCAGCAGGCCGACGCCACCAGCGAAGCCGACCTCGTGGCCCTGTTCGCCCGCGTGAAAGAGGAGTTCGGGCACCTGGACTACCTCGTGCATTCCATCGCCTACGCGCCCCGGCAGGCCATGGAGGGCCGCTTTCTCGACACCACCCCGGAGGACTGGAACACCGCCCTGCAGGTCAGCGCCTACACGCTGGTCTCGGCCTCGCGCCACGCCGAGCCGCTGCTGCGCGACGGCGGAAGCATCGTGAGCCTGACCTACCACGCCTCTCAGCAGGTCGTGCCCAAATACAACGTGATGGGCGTGGCGAAGGCCGCCCTGGAGGCCGCCACCCGCTACCTGGCGGCCGATTTCGGAGAGCGCGAGATCCGCGTGAACACGGTCAGCGCCGGCCCCATGCGGACCATCGCCGCGCGTTCCATTCCGGGCTTCGGCGGCCTGTACGACAAAGGCGCGCGCAACGCGTCCTTCGGCCGCAACGCCACGCCCGAGGAAGTGGGCAAGCTCGCGCTGTTCCTGTTGAGCGACCTGGGCTCCGGCGTGACCGGCCAGACCATGTACGTGGACGCCGGCCTGAGCATCATGACGGTGAAAGAGGACTGAGCCGGCAAGTTCCTCTGACCTCGGGCGTTTCGAGGCGGGCCACAGCCCGGACTGGCTGATACCGCTCAGCAGAGGGGTCATCCGAAGTGAAAGTGATCCTGCGCCATCCGAGACCCCTCACCCTTCCGCCGCGGTGCGGCTCCCTCTGCTTCGCAGGTCTTCGACCCCCTCTCCCCTGGGGAGGCTCGCAGAGTTGCGAAGCAGAGGGTTGGGGTGAGGGGTCTGTTGATGGCGACTCCGCCATGTCTTGCCATCACTTTAGTCCCGTATCATCCGCAGCGAATCCGCTCAGGCCAGCGTGTCCGCCCCGCGGGACAGTCCCGAGGTGGCGCCGATGCCCAGAGCGTCCCTGCCGGGAGCGTCACCGTGTCACCCTGAACGCCGTCCACCGAAGCTGAACCAGCCGGTCAGGCCCCCTTCCCTCTCCCCCGCCCGGCGTACCCTGAGCCATGAGCGACTTCGAGAGTCCCACGCATGAGCTGGTGGCGAACGCCCACGGCAACCTGGAGCGGGTGCGGGCACTGCTGGACGCGCATCCGGAGCTGGCGGACACGCGCTACGCGGTCTGGAACGAGTCGCCGCTGGAGGCGGCCGCGCACACCGGCGGGCGCGAGATCGCGGAGCTGCTGCTCGTACGGGGCGCGGCGCCGAACCACGTGGCCTGGGCGATGCTGGGGCGGGTGGACGAACTCAGGGCCATGCTGGACGCCGATCCGGCCCTGGCCCAGATCCCCGGCGCCCACGGTATTGGGCTGCTGTACCACGCGGCGCTGAGCGGAGACACGAAAACGCTGGACGCCGCCTGGAACGCAGGGGCGCGGGCGGGGCTGGAAAAGACGCCCCATGCGGCGGTGCAGGCCCGCAGTCTGGACGCCCTGCGCTGGGCGCTGGCCCACGGCGCGGCGCTGGACACCCGCGACATGCGGGGCCAGACGCCCCTGGAGGCCGCCCGCGAGCGGGGCTGGGAGGAGGGAACCACGCTGCTGGGCGATTCCTGACCGATCCGTGAGGGCGCCGTGAACGCCGGGCCGCTATCATCCAGCCCATGACCCTGACGCCCACCGCCCTCGTCCTGCTCAACGTGCAGCGCCATGAACTGGAAGGTCACCCGCAGGAGCGGGAGCTGGCCCGCGACTGGGCGCACCGGGTCGAGAGCGCCAGGGAGCACCGCGACCTGATCGTGCTGGTGCAGTGGGACGGCGCGCCGGACACGCCGGGGGAAACCTTCGGCAAGGGCTGGACGCTGCACCCGGATTTCCGCGCCGAGGCCGGCGACCTGCTGGTGCGGGCCGTGCGCCCCGACCCCTTCCGGAGCGCCGATCTGGGCGCCCTGCTGCATGGCCGGGCGGTGCGCGACGTGTTCCTGCTGGGACTGGAGGGCACGCCGGAACTGGAGGTGACCGCCCGCGCGGCGCAGGAGGCCGGCTTCGGCGTGGTGCTGCTGCCCACCCCGGTGGACGCCTGATGCCCGCCCCAGGCTTCGATCTGCCGTCCACCCTGGACGTCCTGATCCGGCTGCTGGACACGCCCAGCCCGACCGGCTTCACCGGGCAGGCGGTCGCGCTGATCGAGGCCGAGGTGCGCGCCCTGGGCCTGGAGACGCAGCGCACCCGCAAGGGCGCCCTGACCTGGGAGGTGCCCGGCCGCGGCACTGGCGATGGTGAGGCGCAGGCGCGCCACGTGACCTTCAGCGCGCACGTGGACACCCTGGGCGCGATGGTGAAGTTCATCAAGAAAAATGGCCGGCCACAGCTCAGCGCCCTGGGCGGTTATGACTGGGCGACCGTGGAGGGGGAGGACGTGCGGGTGCACACCCAGAGCGGCCGGGTGGTCACGGGCACGGTGGTCAACATCCGCCAGAGCACCCATGTGCACGGCGCGGCGCTGCGCGAGCTGCGGCGCGAGGCGTCGGTCATGGAGGTGCGGCTGGACGAGCGCACCGCCGACGCGGCCCAGACCCGCGCGCACGGCATCGAGGTGGGCGACTTCGTGAGTTTCGACGCCCGGCCCCGCGTGACCCCGGGCGGCTATATCAAGGCCCGGCACCTGGACAACAAGGCGGCGGTGGCGGTCTTCCTGGGCGTGACGAAGGCCCTGCTGGGCCGCCCGCCGGCCTGCACGATCGCCTTCCACGTCACCACCTACGAGGAGGTCGGGCACGGCGCGGCCACCGGCATCCCCCCGCACACGGGCGAACTGATCGCGGTGGACATGGCGGCGGTGGGCGAGGGTCAGCAGAGCAGCGAGCACCATGTGAGTCTGTGCGTGGCCGACTCGGGCGGCCCCTACGACCACGCCCTGAGCAACCGGCTGCGGCAGGCGGCGCAGCGGGCTGGCCTGGAGCTGCGGGTCGACCTCTACCCCTTCTACTCCTCCGACGGCACGGCCGCCTGGCGCGCCGGGGGCGACTACCCGGTGGCCCTGATCGGCCCCGGCGTGGACGCCAGCCACGCCTACGAGCGCACCCACACCGACGCCCTGGAGGCCACCGCCGCGCTGATGCTGGCGCATGTGCAGGCGCCGGACAGCGAGTAGCGCCCTGCAGGACTGCCCTCGCCGCCAGGCCCGCTGGAAGGACGCTGCGGAGGATCCCTCTGCTCCGCAGCTCTGCAAGTCCGCCCCTCCGGGGCACCTCCCCTTAAGGGGAGGCAAGGAACAGCCCGACCCAAATGGTTTTCTTGGCTCCCCTTGAGAGGAGCTGTCACTGAAGGTGACTGACTGGCACAGCTCCGCAGGAGAAGGGTCTCCGCGCCAAGAGCAATCCCTTTGACTGTGCGGTTGCCCTGATCACCGCCCCGCTGGGCGTGTACAAAGCCATGACGTCCCTGTAGGCTGGACAGGTGCTGTCCCTTCAGAAAGCGGCGACCATCCTGGGCGCCTTCAGTGCCGAACAGCCCGAGTGGGGGGTACGCGCGCTCTCGGCCCAGCTGGGCGTGCCGCGTGCCACGGCCCATGCCTACCTGGCCGGGCTGACCGACGCCGGCTTCCTGCGCCGCACCCCCGCCGGCAAGTACCGCCTGTCGTGGCACCTGGCCGAGATGGGCGCGCAGCTCACAGCCGCCCTGCCCTGGTTCCCGGAGGCCCGCGCGCTGATCACCCGGCTGGCGCTGGAGGTGCGCTCGGTGGCCTTCCTGTGCATCCTGGAGGGCGAGGAGGTGGTGGCGGCGATCCGCGAACGCCACCCCGACGCCGACATCGACCTGCCGCTGGACGTCTACCTGCCGGCCACCGCCACCGCCAGCGGCAAGATCCTGTACGCCCACGCCGACCTCACGCCGCGCAGCTTCGCGGCCTGCACGCCCAGCTCGATCACCTCACAGGACGAATGGCGCACCGAGGTCGCCAAGGTGCGCAAGCTGGGCTACGCCTATTCCATCGAGGAATGGATTCCGGGGCAATGCACGCTGGGGGTACCCTACCGCGCCCCGGACACGGGGCAGGGGGAGCCGGTGGTCGCCGCCATCGGCGTGCAGATGAGTGCCCAGCGTTATCTGCGCGAGGAACGCGCGGTGCGCGAGCGGGTGCTGAGCATCGTGCGGGAAGCCGAGGAAGGCTAAACCAGAGCTGCGCCCTGAATCGGCCACTCCCTGAAGCAGCGCTGTCCCCGCCCCCTGCCGCCGACGCCGCGCCGGGGGCGGCCCGCACCACGCCGGACAGAACAATGCCGCCCAGAACGGGGGAACTCAACTGGCCCGGCCCAGTGCAGCGGCCCAACGGTGATGGAAGACTCAAGGGCCGGCGAACCGCGCGCCCCCCACAGGGGGCCTAGAGTTCAGGAGCACCACAATCCAAGGGGGACTCTATGCCTGGAACTCTGGCCGGCCGTTCTCGTCGCTTCCGCCCGCCCCACTGGGCCCTGGTCACCCTCGCCGCCCTCACGCTCACGGGCTGTCAGCAGACGCCTGCGGGCGCGGCGCTGCAGGCCCAGGGACGGCCCCAGACCTACAGCAACCCGCTGCCTATCCGCACGCCGGGCGGGCCCATCGAGACCTGCGCCGATCCGGAGATTGTGCGGGGCCAGACCGCCGGAGACACCGACTGGTACCTCTACTGCACGACCGATCCGCACTCGGGCCGCGACCGGGACGCGAACGGGAACCTCATCTTCCATCCCATCAGCATGGCGAGGTCGCGCGATCTGGTGAACTGGACGTACGTGAGCGACGCCCTGCCGCAGAAACCCGCCTGGGTGCGCCCCGACGCGGGACTGTGGGCGCCGGACGTCGAGTACCTGAACGGCAAATACCACCTCTACTACACCGCCAGCGAGACCGTGGAGGGCGGAAGCGCCATCGGAGTGGCGACCAGCGACAGCCCGCTGGGGCCGTGGGTGGATTCCGGCGCTCCGGTGGTCGAGCCCCATCCGGCGCCCTGCTGCCCCGGCAGCCGCCGCTGGACCTTCGATCCGGCCGTGATCCAGGACGACCGCGGGCAGCGCTGGATCTACTACGGCTCGTATTTCGGCGGGATCTCGGTTCGCAAGCTCTCGGCCGACGGGCTGCGTTCCGATCCGGCCAGCCAGACGCAGGTCGCCAGCGCCAACCGCTACGAGGCCAGCAACGTCTTCCGCCACGGGGGCTACTACTACCTCTTCGTGTCCAGCTCGGACTGCTGCCGGGGGCCGTTGACCGGCTACAGCGTGTTCGCGGGGCGGTCGCGGACTCCGGACGGCCCCTTCCTCGACAAGGGCGGCGTGGATCTGAACGCCGCCTACGTGGGCGGCACCCCGGTCATCAGCATGAACGGCAACCGCTGGGTCGGCCCCGGTCACAACGCGGTCTTCACCGACGCCGCCGGGCAGGACTGGACGGTCTACCACGCCATCGACCGCGCCGACCCCTATCTGGCCGAGGCCGGCGGCATCAACAAACGCCCGGCGCTGCTCGATCCGCTCGACTGGGTGGACGGCTGGCCCACCGTGCGCGGCGGCCTGTGGGCCTCCGACGAGCCCATGCCCGCGCCCGCCGCGCAGCCCGGCGAGCGCAGCCGATACCGCACCCCCAGGGTGCGCGTGGAGGTACCCGGCAAGCTGCTCGGCGCCTACAGCGACGAATTCACGGCCAGCACCCTGAGCCCGGACTGGAGCTGGGTGCGCCCGCCGGCCCAGGGCGTGGCCGCGCTGGAGGGCGGCGCCCTGCGCTTCAGTACCCAGGACGCCGACCTCTTCGAAGACCGCGACGACGCCTCGGTGCTGCTGCGCGCTGCCCCGCAGGACGACTACCTGGTCGAAACGCGCCTGACCCTGAACCTGCCCCCCCAGGGCTGCTGCTTCAATTTCCGGCAGGCCGGGCTGGTGGTGTACGGCGACGACGACCGCTACGTCAAGCTGGCCCAGGTCAGCATCTTCGAGACGCGCCAGCTCGAGTTCGCCAAGGAGGTGCCGGCCGGCGCCCCCGGCTTCCCGCGCTACGGCAGCACCGTGCTGAGTGCCGGCGCCGAGACCGTCTGGCTGCGGATCGCCCGCTCCCTTGAAGACGGCGAGGAGCACTACACCGCCTTCTCCAGCCGCGACGGGCAGACCTGGACGCGCGGCGGCACCTGGACGCACACGCTGGGAGGCGCGGCGCGCATCGGGCTGGTGTCGCTGGGCGGGCCCGGCTTCACCGCCCGCTTCGATTACCTGCGCGTCTACGACCTGAAGCAGAAGAAGTTGGAATAGCAGGGTCGTTGGAGAGGGGCGTCCGGCAGCACGCGGACGCCCCTTTCCCGGTCTTCAGTAGGTGATGGTGCTGAGCATGGCCGTCACGGTGCCGGGCGCGCCCTGCCGGAAGGCGAGGATGCCGGTCACGGCCTGTCCGTCCTGCTGGAACGACCAGACCGTGACCACCTGATCCCTGGGCGTGACGCGGCTGAGCGCCTGCCAGCCCTTCGCGCGGAGCTGGGCGCTGTAATGGTCGCTGAGCTGGGCGGGAGTCAGGGTGCCCTGAATCCGTGCGGAGACGGTGAAGCCCCCGCTGCCGCCGCCCCCACCGGTCGGGAACACCGTAACCCCTGCCGGCGGGGTCAGTGCCGGGAGGGAGCCGTACAGGCCAAGCTCCGCAAACCCCTGCGCGGTGCGGATCTCCTCGGCCAGCTGAGGCGCCTCGTTCACGCCCAGCTGGGCGTAAGGGCGGCCCCCCTGCTGGTAAACGGTCAGGGAGGCCCGCAGGCCCCCTGGCCCCGCCCCGGAGGCACGCCGGAAATACACCGTAGAGAAGCTGCCGCCGCCGGTAGGCAGGAAACCCCCGCCCATCTCGCGGTCACGCGGCTGCGGGAAGGGCTGGAAGCCGGCCCCGGTCAGGGCGCGGCGCACGGCGCTGTCCAGGCCACCCACATCGGAGCCGCTCAGGATGACGGTCTGCCCGCCCTGCTCGGGTGTGGGCGCCCGGCGATCCACCGTGCCCACCAGCCGCACCCCGGGCAGCCCCGAGAGCTGGATGGCGAACCCCCCAGGCAGCGCCCCCGGCAGCAGGGTCACGGTCGCGGAGCCGTCCCAGCCGGCCAGCGCCTGCGAGACCAGTTCCTCTCGCAGGCTGGGCTGAGGGGCGCTCTGGGCCGGAGCGAACGAGAGGAGTGCGGCTGCGGCCAGCGCCGTCCAGCGGTGAGTTGTGGGCATAGCCCAGTTCAGCATCCGGGCCTGACGCCGAGGTGAGCGGCGGAACCCGGAATCTTCAGCCGTGTGTTCAGGAACCATGTACTCAGCTCGACCCTCAGCCCACCTGCACCGGGGCCAGCGTCACGGGCACCGGCAGCCCGGTGCGCGCGCTCTCGTAGGCGCCCAGCACCAGGCGCACGCTCTCGCGGCCATCCTCGCCGCTGCAGACCACCGGGGCGCCGCGCTCGATGGACTCCACGAAATGGCCCACCGAGCGCACGTGCGCGTTGTCCACCGTGGCGAAGTCGTACCAGGTCTCGTCGGCGGCGTGCCACTCGCTGAAGCCGAACTCGCGGTTCAGGAAGCGCAGCCGGGCCTTGCCCAGCCGGTTCGAGCACTCCAGGGCGCCCTGCGTGCCGTAGACGTGGAAGCTCTCCTCCCAGCCGGTGGCCGTCCAGGCACTCTCTACCGAGGCCAGCGCGCCGCTTTCCATCTCCAGGGTGGCGAGCGCCGTGTCCTCGACCTCGATCTCGAACTTCAGGGTCGCCATGCGGGCGTAGATGGAGCGGACATCGCCGCCGAAATAGCGGGCCAGATCCATCATGTGGCAGCCGTTGTCGAGCAGGGTGCCGCCCCCCGAGGCCGCCAGGCTGCCGAACACGCCGCGCACCGTCTCGGCGCCGCCCCAGTCGTGGGCCTGGCGCAGCCGCATGTGGGTGACCTTGCCCACCCGGCCCTCGTCGATGAGTCTCCGGGCGGTGCGGGCCAGCGGGTTGGAGCGCAGATGGTGCCCGGTCTGCAGCACCGCGCCACCCCCCCTGGCCGCCGCGATCATGGCGTCGCAGGCGTCCAGATCGAGCGAGAGGGGCTTCTCGCAGAGCACATGGATGCCGCGCTCCAGCGCCGCGATGGAGGCGGGAGCGTGGAAGGCATTGGGGGTGCAGATGCTCACGGCCTGCACGTCCTCGCGCTCCAGCAGTTCCTCGAAGGAGGCGTAGGCCCGCACTTCCCAGTTCTTCTCGCGCAGCTGCCGGATGGCCTCGGAGGCGTCCGCGATGGCGACCACGTTCACGCCGGCCTGCTTGTAGCCCTCGAAGTGCCGCTGCGAGATGCCGCCCGCCCCGATGATGGCCGCGTTCAGGAGCCTGGGGGTGGGGGCGCTCACACGTCCTCCGGGAGCTTTTCCAGAGGCTGGCGGTTGCCGAACGAGCGCGGCGCACTCGCCGTCGGCGCGGCCCAGCGCACGCCGTTGGCGATCACCTGCCGCACCCCTTCGTGGTAGTAGGTCGGGTAGGTCTCGTGGCCGGGGCGGAAGTAGAAGATCTTGCCGCTGCCGCGCGTGAAGGTGCAGCCCGAACGGAAGACCTCGCCCCCCGAGAACCAGCTCACGAAGATCAGTTCGTCGGGCGTGGGGATGTCGAAGTGCTCGCCGTACATCTCCTCGCGCTCGATCTCGATGTACTCGCCGACCCCCTGCGCGATGGGGTGCGCGGGATTCACGACCCACAGGCGCTCCCGGTCGTTCGCCTCACGCCACTTCAGGTCGCAGCCGGTGCCCATCAGGCGGGTAAAGGGTTTGGAGAAGTGCCCGGAGTGCAGCACGATCAGGCCCATGCCGTCCCACACGCGCCGCACGACCTTCTCGGCAATGTCGTCCTGCACGTCGCCGTGCGCCTTGTGGCCCCACCACAGCAGCACGTCGGTGTTCGCCAGCACCTCGTCGGTCAGGCCGTGCTCGGGCTCGTCCAGCGTGGCGGTGCGGACATTCTGGTAGCCGTGCGCCTTCAGGCCGTCGGCCAGCGCGACGTGCATTCCATCGGGGTAGATGCTGCTCACCTTAGGGTTCTCGTGCTCGTGGCGGTACTCGTGCCAGACGGTCACGCGGGGCTGAGTCGGGATGGACTGGGTCATGGATGTCTCCTGGGGGCGGGGCGTTGGGGATGGGGTCTGAATCGATTCAGTGTAGTGGATGGCCGGGCGGGGAGGTGGACAGGCCAAAGCTGCGGATGATGCTAGCCGAAAATCCCCTGGAGCGGCATCTGCGAACCGCAGTGGTGGGCTGCGCCCGCCCACCTGCATTTACGCCACATGGCTCATGGCTCGACGTCTCCTCGGCACCTACGCTCAGTCATCCATATGCTCAGTGCCATGACCACCCCACACCCCGAAACCCTGCCCGATCTCCTCTGGACGGAATTCGGCAGCGCCCTGCAGATGCTGGAAAGCGCCATCACCGCCTGCCCGGCCGACGTGTGGGGCAGCGAGGCCGGCTTTCAGGAGTTCTGGTACATCGCCTATCACACGCTGTTCTTCACCGACTTCTACGGCAGCGAATCGACCCACGACTTCAAGCCACCCCCGCCCTTCACCCTGAGCGAACTCGACCCCCAGGGCGTCTTCCCGGAGCGGGTCTACACGAAGGAGGAACTGCTGGACTATCTGGCGTTCGTCATGGACAAGAACCGCGCCCTGATCCGCCGCCTGACGCCCGAGAAGGCCGCGCAGCGCTTCGAAAACGAGTTCCAGAACTTCAGCCTGCTGCATCTGGTGCTCTTCACCACCCGGCATGTGCAGCATCACGCCGCGCAACTGCATCTGCTCCTGCGCCAGCGTGTGGACGCCACGCCGGGCTGGGTGAAGACGCCGAGGTGGGCGCTGGAGGGCTGAGCCTCTCCCCTAGCCCAGCGCCTTGACTTCACCCTGCAGCGCCTCCAGTTCGGCCCGCAGCTCGGCCGCCCTGACCTGCGCTCCGGCCAGCCGCGCCTGCTCCTGCTCGGTGAAGCGGGTGTAGGGGCTGATGGCGTCGCGCAGCCGGGCGTCGGCGCGTTCCTGCTCGCGCTCGTACTCACGCCGCACGATGCGCTCCAGGGCCTCGCGCAGCTCGGCGATCTTCTGGCGCAGCTGCCGGTGCGCCTGCAGCCGCTTGTTGGGCAGCACGAACAGCCCGAGCGAGCCCAGCGTGAGCCCGGCCAGGATGCCGCCCGTGAAATCCAGCGCGCTGGCCCCGATCAGGGCGCCGATGCCCGCGCCGATGCCCACGCCCCCCGCCAGCCCGCCAATCGCGCCCTTCATGGCGTCCTCGGCGTCCTGCGAGAGCTGGCGGCCCAGTTCGTGCTCGGTGGTCAGCTCCAGGTGCTCGCGCGCACTTCCGGCGATGCCCTCCAGCAGCGCGCCCCGGTCGTAGGAAAAGCGCGTGCGCGCCACCTCGCTGCTGGGCTGGCGGCGGATCAGGAAGGTCTGCACGTCTTCCCAGAAATGCAGGTTGGCCTCCACGAAGCGGTCGATCATGGAGCCGAACTGCCGGTCGATGGCGTCGGGCAGCTCCGCCACCGCCTCGCGCCGGAAGCCCTCTTCGAGATCGCGCGGATTCATCAGGCCGCGCAGGTTGGAAAAGCGCAGCTTGCTGTCGATAAACCGGTCGGCACGCAGCTCGAACTCGCCCAGCAGTCGGGCCACGCGGTTGAGCTGCCCATCCAGTTCGCCCAGCATGGCGACGCCATGCCGCTCGCGCTGGGCTTCCAGATCCTTCAGGATGGCGAGGTCTTCGGTGAGGGTGGTGCTGGCCGCCGCCGCGCGCGTGTCCTCGCCGCCCAGCAGTTCGGCCGCCATGCCCAGCGGGCTCTGCAGCTTCAGGCGGGTGCGCTCGGTCTCCGAGAGGCGCATCCGCAGCACCTCGCGCAGCGCCTGGAAACCGGGGTCGTGCTGCCCGCTGGGCTGGCCGCGCTGCTCGCCGCGCGCACTGATCAGCAGCACGGGCGGGGTCAGGCCCAGCACGCCCCGCGCGCCGGCCTCGACGAATTCGCGCACCTGGGCCTTCTGCTCGAGGGTTTCCAGCAGGTCGGCCTTGTTCACCACCATGATCACCGAGCGGCCCCAGCGCGCCGCCAGGCTCAGGAACTGCCGCTCGGACTCGGTGAAGGGCCGATCCGAACTCGTCAGGAACAGCACCAGATCGGCGCGGGGGAGGAAGCCCTCGGTCAGCGCCTGGTGCTGGCGGATGATCGCGTTGGTGCCCGGAGTATCGACCAGCGCCACGCCCTCCAGGCTGGGCAGCGGGTAGGTCAGGCGGCTCACGAAGGGGTCGCGGGTGGGCTCCATCTGTCCCGGCGTGTCGCCGTGCACCAGCACGTAGATGCGGTCCGTGGTGGGCGTGACCCCCTCGGGCAGCACCGGGGCCCCCAGCAGGGCGTTCACGAAGGAACTCTTGCCGGCGTTGAACTCGCCCACCACGACCAGCAGGAAGGTCTCGTCGAGCGCGCGGGCGGCGGTGCGGGCGTGCTCCACGGCCTCGGGCGGGGCGCCCTGGGCCTCCAGAAAGGCCTGGATGTCGGCCAGCAGCGTCCGCTCCCGCGAGAGCAGCGCCTGGACAGGATCGGACACGAGCCCGGAGGTGAGCCCAGAAGGAAGCATGGGGGTCAGTGTAGAGCCTGCACTCCGGGCCGGGTGGGGCGGGGCAGATCAAACGTTGAGCCCCGCGCCCGCTGCTCCCCGGCGCAGGGCAGGGGGCCGGAGATCAGCTCCCCAGCCCCCTGCACGCAGCCCTGACGGGCCTTAGTTCGGGCTGACCGGCTTGCCCACGTTGCGAGGATAGACCGCGACCTCGTAGCGCCCGGTCTGCGGCACCCGCGTCTCCCGTGACCCCAGGCGGGCGCTGGCCAGACGCATGGTCAGGCGGCTCACCCCCTGCTGCTGCCCGTCGACCTGGGAAAACAGAGCGCTCTCGCTGGTTGCAGGTGGGCGCAGATAATCCATGACGATCCGCCCATCCTCGCCACTGATGCCGGTGGCCTGCGCCGGCCCCAGCACGGTGCCCAGCGCCAGCGAGGCGTAGGGGCGCCGGTATTCCATCAGGAGCCAGGCCGACGAATCGTTGCGGGCGTCGGGCCCCGGTTGGGCGGCCCCGGTCGCGTTGGCGGTCACCGTGCCGCGCTGCACCGGGTAATAGGCGTAGAAGGTATAACAGAACTGCGGCCCGCCAGTAACGCAGCTTCCGCTCTCCTCGGGCGGCAGGATCACCGCGACGATGGGGTCGGTGCCGACCGTCCAGGTGCTGCTGCCCGCCCCCGGCTTCTGGGTGGAGAAGCTGTTGGTGGCACTCAGGGTCAGGGCGGTGCCGGTCGGGAACACGTAGGCGGCCTCGCGGAGCTTGGCGGCCACATAGTTCTGGGCCAGCTGGGTTTCAGCCACCAGATCGTTGCGGCTGTTCAGCAGGCTGGAGGTCTGGCTGGTCGAGATGTTCAGCGAGAGCAGGGCGCTGGTCACCACGCCGGCCAGGGCGAGGCCCACCAGCAGCTCCACCAGGGTCAGGCCCTGCTGACGGCGCCTGCGGGGGCGGCTCAGGAAGTCAGTCATTGGACTGGGCCACTTCGGTGACCAGCGTGGAGGGGCGGCCCCCCACCGTGGCGGTCACGGTGAGGCGGCGCAGCGCGGGCGAGGTGGTGGGAGCGGGGTCGGTGCGCGGGCCGGTCGAGCCGAGGCAGGCGGCCAGGGTGCTGCGCGTCAGGGGGGTGGCGCTGCCGACCAGGCCGAGCTGGGTGTCCAGATTCTGCACGCTCACCGTGACCGTGGCCGGGAAGGCGTCGCCGGTCACGCAGCCGGCGTCGTATTTGCCCCAGTTGAGCCACTGGCCCCGGACATCCTCCAGCGTGGCCTGCGCGACCGAGGTGGCGTCGGTCTGGGCCATGCTCTTGCGGGTCAGGCCGAACATGCCGGTCAGCGGCCCGAGCACGGCCGTGATGATGACGCCGAGGATCATGGTGGCGACCATCACCTCGATGAGCGTGAAGCCGGCCTGCCGGGACATGATGCTGGGGCGAGGCACCCGGACGGAATCAATTCGTAGCACTGAGAACCACCTTTCCTGTGACGCCCACGAGTTTCACGTAGAGCTTTTTGCTCGACCCGGGAGCTGACACGACCCAGACGAGCCCCACGCGGGGGCTTACATTGGGATTCAGTTCGGCGTAGGGAGCCGAGAAGATTGCGCTGCTCCCGCCGCTGTCGGCCGAGAGCTGGAGATTGTGGGGCAGCGTCCGGACCTCAGCGACGCTGTTCTTGGTCAGGGTGTAGCTGTTCGGATTGCTGGTGCTCAGCGAGAACTTGAGCTCGGCCGAATCGCGCTGGGCCTGGCTGCGCAGGCGCTGGAGTTCGGTCACGACCTGGGTGGCGCCGTCGCGCAGCTGGCTCTGGCGCAGCGCGGAGATGCCCAGGGGGGCGCCGATCATGAGGGCAATGGCGAGCACCGCCAGCACGGTCAGGATCTCCATCAGGGTGAAGCCCTGGCGCCGCCCGCTATGGGGGTCGGGCAGCCGTCGCGCCGCCTTCATCGGCCCTGCTTGAGCACGCCGGTATCGAAGAAGGCATCGGCGTTCGATTCCCATTTCTGCTGCGTGGGGAAGTAGGGGGGCCCATAGCCGTCGCTGAAGCGCGGATCGTATTTGTACTTGCGGTTATAGCCGCCCGAGCCCGCCGAAACGGTCTGCGACTGATCCTCGACCACGCCGCCGATCAGGTTGACATTGGGCTTGGGGCTGCCGCGCGAGGAGCTGGCGTTGACGGTGCCGAAGCCCTTGCCATTGGCCGAGGCCAGGATGGTGGCGTTGACGTTCATGTCCTGATTGCTGGGGCCGTCGAGCAGGATCGTGCCGGTCGAGTTGAACAGGCCCAGCACGTTCAGCGCGTCGGGGTTGAGCGTGGGATCCTGCGAGTAGGTCACGCTGTTTTTGAGCTTCATGTCGCCGTTGCTGAGGCTGATGTTCAGGGCCGAGTTCTCCCCGATATCGGGGGCCGTGGTGTTGTCGCCGTACAGATCGACGGATCCGTTGACGTAGATCACGCCGTTGAAGCTGCCCTGCATGGGGGTGTTGGAGGTCATGGTCGCTCCGTTGTAGATCCGGCGCGTCCAGTTCCCGCTGGCGCCCTCCTGCAACTTGGTCAGCTGCACCACGCCGCCCACGGTCTGGGAGATCTCGATGATCTGCCTGGTGGGGTTGTTGCCGGTCGTGGAGAGCGTGATCTTGGCGTCGCCCTGCACGTAGAGGCCTCCAAACAGGGTGTTGGGGGTGCCGGGCTTGCTCATGTACACGCCGGTACCCACCGTGCTGACCCCCAGGGCGCTGTTGAGTTCAGTGGAGGTGACCGCGTTCGTGTTGGTGGTGTCGCTCAGGCCCAGGGCCGCGCGCATCTGGTTGTTGCTGTTGGTCGGCAGGGGGATCACGCCGGTGTTGTAGGTGGGCTTGCCGCCCTCGGGAAATACGCTGGCGCACGTACCGGCGTCCAGCACGGTCTTGGTACAGGGCAGGCCCTGGTAATCCACCGCCGCGCCCGCGGTGGTCAGCTCCCCGTAGAATTTGGGGTTGCCCGACAGGCGCAGGGTCTCATTCGTGTGCACTGGCCCCCGGAACTCTTCCCCGTCGCTGAAGTACAGGGCGCCGCCCGTGGTCGCGCTGGTCGTGTGGTTGCGGAACTGGGCGTAGGTCGCGAACGAGGGCCGACTGAAGGTCAGCACGAACAGGCCGTCCGAGCTGGCGTTCAGCACGCGCCGGGCCGGACTGCTCACGCCGGTGCTCTGAACACTGCCAACCCTCATCCGCAGCTGTAGCTCAGAGATGTCAGTCTGCAGCACATCGACAGCCACGAGCCTGTTCTTGACATTCACGCTGGCGCCGTTGACCGTGCCCTCGGGCAGGGCGTAGCCGGTGCCGAACAGTTGAGTCCAGGTGGCTGCCGTCCAGCCTGCAGGCATGGCCGCAGCCGGCATCAGGCCCGCCAGCAGGGTGCCCGTCGTGGAGCCGGGGCCCGCGCTGCACAGCTTCAGGGGCTGCGCCAGGGCGACCTTGGAGAAGGCCGGCACGGAGCCCACACTGACCCCACAGAAGCTGGCCACGTAGCTCCGCAGGGCGGTCTCGCTGGTGGGATGTGGAAGCGCGATGGCCCCCAGCGCCTTCTGCACCTGGGCCAGCTGGTTCTGCCCCCGGGCGATCCCGGCTTCCGCGGCATACTGGGCGACCAGCAACTGGTTCTGCTCCTGGCTGCTGGAGCGCGAGCGCAGGGCGATCTGACTGGTAACGACCAGGGTCATGGCCACGAGCATCATGACCAGCAGGCTGGTATAGACCAGGGTGGCGCCTTCGGTGGCGAGAGAGCGCTTCATCGTGCCGATTGTCGGGCCCGCCTGATCCTGAAGCTATCCCCAACCCAGGTGAGGCCATTCAGGGGGGGAAAATGCCCATCTGGTGGGCGTCGAGTGACGTTTCTGTCAGAGTCTGGACTCCCGGTTCAGCCCCCCGCCGATCCGGCGCCCTGTTCCCGGTAGCCGCAGCCCGGCTCACCCCAGGGGCGGGCACCGGCACAGGCGGCCCGGGCGCCTTGATCCGGGCTTCGCCCACATCCCACTTTATTTTCTACTGCGGAGCGCTACAGTATCGGCTGTGACTTGGCTCAAGCCGGTAAACATCGACGCGGGTGCCCAGGCAGCCTTCAACAGCTTCGTCCGGGATCTGGAGGGGCGTCTGGCCGACCCGGCCACCGACCGCGCGCTCCTGACCCGCGAGGTGCTCGCCGAGGCCACCTACGGCCGCTCCTACGAGCAGCTGCTGGCCGACGCGCCCATCGCCGCCCTGAACCTCGACCCGCGCAACGTGACCTTCGAGGCCGAGTACTACATGGCGACCGATCAGGCGCGGTTCGCCCAGGTCAAGCCGCTGCTGTGGCTCTGGAAGGCGCTGGATCTCACACCCATCGGGCAGAATCCGGTCACGGGGCTGCCGGTGCGGCGGGTGCTGGCCGCGCACATCTTCCGGCGCGTGGGCCGCAACTTCAAGTGCTGGCAGAACGTGGAATTCTCGGTCGGTTACAACATGGAGGTCGGGGACGACGTGGTCGTGCACCGCTACGTGCTGCTCGACGACATCGGCGGTATCGAACTCCACGACGGCGCCAGTGTCAGCGACTTCGTGAACATCTACAGCCACACCCACTCGGTGCTGGACGGCCCGGACGTGACCCTGAAACGCACCGTGATCGGGCGCGGCGCCCGGCTGACCTACCACAGCACCATCCTGGCGGGCAGTGTGGTCAGCGACGACGCCATGCTCGCCACCGGCGCCCTGCTGCGCGACGACATTCCGCCGCACGGCATCGCCATGGGGGTGCCGGCCCGCACCACCCGCTTCAAGCTGCGCCCCCCCGCCGAAGTCCACGTGGATTCGCGCAGCTATCCGCACGATCCGGGCCGCAAGGCCAATCCCCAGTTCCCCGAGCCCACGCCCGCCCAGACCCGCCTGCCCGACGAGCGCGACGCGCCGCCCGCGCCGGGTCAGACCGTGCGCCAGTCCTGAGATCCCAGTCCTGAGATCCCAGACCTGAGGCGCCCGGACTGACGGAACGGGCGAGGCCCTGCTGGACGATGAAGCAGCCTCCCGGCAGCGCACCGGGAGGCCGGAATCGGTGTGGGGTCTGGGCCGGCGTTCGGCCTGCCCGCTCACCAGCTCCCGAACGCTACAGCTCGGTGCGGTCTCCCGGACGCAGCACGCGCACGTCCACGCCCAGCGCCTGCCCGGCCCGCGCAAAGACCTGCGGGTCGCCGGTCAGGGGCGGGAAGGTGCCGTAATGCATGGGCACCGCCACCCTGGGGCGCAGCAGTTCCAGGCAGCGGGCGGCCTCCTCGGGCCCCATCGTGAAGTGGTCGCCGACCGGCAGCAGCGCGGCGTCCAGGCCACGGTCGCCGATCAGGCGCATGTCCGAGAAAAGGCAGGTGTCGCCGGCGAAGTAGAGGCGCTGGCCGCCCAGTTCGATCAGCAGGCCGGTGGGCATCCCGCCGTAGGTACCGTCGGGGAAGGAGGAACTGTGCCAGGCGGGCGTCAGGGTCAGGCTGCCCCAGTCGGCGCGGTAGGTGCCGCCGATGTTCATGGCGACGGCGCTGTGTGCACCGTGCTTCTGGGCGTAGCCGCCGATTTCGGCCGTGCCGATGATAGGCACTCCGGCCCGGCCGAACTCCAGGGCGTCGCCCCAGTGGTCACCGTGGGCGTGGCTGATCAGCACGGCGCTGACCTCCCAGGCCAGTGCTTCGGCCAGGGTCACGGGGCAGCCGGGATTGCCCTGGATGAAGGGGTCGATCAGCAGGCGGTGTTCGCCACTCTGCAACAGGAAGGCGCTGTGGCCCAGGAACCGGATCTGCATGGGGATGACCTCCAGGGTCGGGGGCAGGCGAACCACGGAGGGTCTCCGTGAATCCGGGGCACGCCACCACGGGCGCGGCCCACTGCTCCCCCAAAGCACTGTCTATAAAGACACTGCCGTTGAAAACACTGCGCCCAAGGATAGGTCACCGGCTTTTCCGCACCCGGCCTGCCTAAAGGCTTGGGCAACGCCGCCGGTTCGCTGGGGCGGCCACGTCGGCACGGGACGCGGGCGCGGCCGGAGACAGGCTGGGCGGCGCCCCCGGCTTCCGGGCATCCCGGTGCCCGTGGCCGCGAGGCTGTGCAGCAGGCCAGGCCGCAGCAGGAGCACATCCGCAGGACGTATAGTGGGCGCGCAGCACCCGCGTCGTCCGTCTGCCCTCGCCCGAAAGGAGCCCGCCCCGCCCGATGTCCACAGTCTTTGGTCAGGTGAGTGTCCGGGATGTGCTGGACATTCTGCTGGTCACCTTCCTGGTGTACCAGGCCTACCTGCTGCTGGAAGGCACACGGGCCGTGAACGTGGTGCGCGGCATCCTGGTGTTCGCGGGCGTGTGGGCGGCAGCGCAGCTCCTCAACCTGACCACCCTGAGCTATCTGCTGGGCCGGGCCGGCACGGTGGGCCTGTTCGCGCTGGTCGTGCTCTTCCAGCCCGAGCTGCGCGCCGCGCTGGAGCGGGTCGGCCGCCCCCGTGGGCGGGATCTGAGCGCCGGGGTGGCCGCGCTGCAGGCCCTGGCCCGCGCCATGGAGCGGCTGGCCGAGCGCCGCATCGGCGCGCTGATCGCCGTGGAGCGCCGCACGCCGCTGGGCGAATACGCCGCGACCGGGGTCACGCTGGACGCGCTGGTCAGCGTGCCCTTTCTGGAGGCGCTGTTCGCGCGCAACGCGCCGCTGCACGACGGCGGCGTGATCATCCAGGGCTCGCGGGTGGTCTCGGCCGGCTGCCTGTTCCCGCTGCAGTCCAGCGACGGCACCTACCGCCGCTACGGCACCCGCCACCGCGCCGCGATCGGGCTGTCCGAGGTCACCGATGCCGTGGTGCTGGTGGTCAGCGAGGAACGCGGCAGTATGCGGATCGCGCTGGGCGGACGCCTGGGGCCGGATCTGAACGGCGCGGAACTCCGTGAGCAGCTCCGCAGCCTGATCTACGACCGCGCGTCCTCGGAAGGCAGCGGGGGCGTGCTGCTCCGGGACAGACCGCAGCGGGAGGAAGGCAGTGGGGCGGCCGGAGACAGGGCTGCTGGAGACAGGGCCGCTGGAGACAGGGCCGCCGCCGAGGGAGCGCTGCCCGACGCCGGCCCACCGGGAGCCGCGCCGCCGGAGGCCGCCCGACCGGACGCGGCCTCGCCAGAGACAGTGCGGGAGCCCGAGACGGTGAGGGAGCAGGCGTGAGCGATCCGCAGGGGCCGGCCTGGAAGGCCACACTGGAGGCGGGGCGGCGCTGGCTGGAGCCCCGCTACATCTGGGCGCGCGGGGTGCACAACCTGGGGCTGAAACTGCTGGCCCTGCTGGTCGCCACGACCCTCTGGTTCCTGGCGACGCAGGATCGGCGGGCCAACGTGGAACAGGGCTTCGACGTCGAGGTCACGGTGCGCGACACGACCGGCGGGCGCGGCGAGGGCACCCGGGCGGTCAGCGACCTGAACCCGAAAACCGTGCGGGTCACGCTGTCGGGGCGGCCCGAGCGGCTGCGCGAACTGCGGCCCGAGAGCATCGAGGCGGTGGTGGACGTGACCGGGGAGCCCGAGGGCAGTTTCACCCGGCCGGTCACGGTCTCGCCGCCCAATGGCACCACCGTGAGCCGGCGCACGCCCGAGCGGGTGCAGGGCTTCGTGGACACCCAGATCGTCCGCACCCTGCCCGTGACCCTGAGCGTGAGCACCCCGTCTGAAAGCAGTCTGCCGCGCTACGAGGTCAGTCCGGCCAGCGCCAGCGTGGCGGGGCCGGGCCGGGTGGTCGCCACGGTGCAGCGGCTGGTGACCAGTCCGGCCCTGGTGCCGGCCGGCTCGGAGCGGGAAACCACCCTGATCGCGCTGGACGCCGAGGGCCGGCCGGTCGACGGCGTGGTGACCCGGCCCGCCTCGGTCACGCTCCGGCGCCTGGACACCGGCGAGCTGCCGGTCAAGACATTGCCGGTGGTGCTGAGCGATCCGCCCGCCACCCTGCGGATCCGGGCCGTGAGCGTGCAGCCCAGCACGGTGCGGGTGGTGGCCGCGCCCGAACTGCTCTCCCGGCTGCGCGAGGTCGGCGGGCGCGTGGCCTACCGGGTGGGCACCTACACGGCCCCCGTGACCCTGACCCTGCCCGCCGGGGCCCAGGCGCTGGAGCCGGTGAGCGTGCGCCTGACGGTGGAGGCGCTCGCCGCGCCCCCGACCCCGGCGCCGCTGAGGCAACCCGATTCCCCCTGAGCCTGAAGGCTCATCCCCAGGTCAACATGTCCGGCCGATCAGGACAGAAGTCGGAGGGCCCGCCACCGCTGGGGGGAGGCCGACGAGACGTGGGCCGCACCGGATCTGCGCTGGACGGTGTGCAGCCCCCACGCGCGGTGCCGCCCCCGGAGGCCATGAGCGGTCACTAAGAGAATTTTTCAGACAAACTGACGGCTTCGTCAGGTGACTGGCCAGTCAGCGTCGTATAGTTTGCTCATGATGTGGGGAAGCGACCACATGAAGCAGTGATTGCCTACATCCTCCCCCCCCAGGTGTCTGCGGATTGTCGCATGACCGATTGGGGGGCCTGGGAACGGCGCGTCCGGCTGATGGTGCGGCCACGGCGCTACGAACACGTTCAGCGGGTGGCCGACCTCTCGGCCCAGATCGCCCGCAGCAACGGCCTCGACGAGGGCCGGGCCTACGCCGCCGGGCTCCTGCACGACATCGCCCGCGACCTGCCGGACAGCGAACTGCTGAGGCTGGCGCCCCCGGAGTGCGAGATCGACGCCGCGCATCCGCTGGCCCTGCACGGCCGGGCCGCCCGCACGCTGCTGACACACTGGGGCTACGCCGACCCCACGGTGCTCGAAGCGGTGGAGGATCACACCACCGGCCCCCGGGGCGGCAATCCGGTGGCCGCCTGCGTGTACATCGCCGACGTGTCGGAGCCCGGCCGGGGCGTGAACGCCGATATCCGCGAGCTGGCGCTGCGCGACCTGAACGCCGCGCTGGAGCGGGCCATCGTGTCCAAGGTCACGTATCTGCAGGGGCGGGGCATCCAGGTACATCCGCGCACCCTGCGGGCCTATCATGCCTTGCCGTGCAGCGTCCCGACCTCCCCCACCACCCCCAAGAGTTCTACCCCACTGCCGCCCAGTCCCGGCGGATGAGCGGGCCGCCCTCCGGACACCGTGGGCGCCAGTTCGCGGCCCTGCGGGCCCTGCAGGTCTTCGGGCTGAGCGTGGCGGCCCTCACGCTGGGCGGGCTGGCGGTGGTCAGCCAGGCCGGAACCGCGGCGGCGGCCGCGCTGCCCAGCGGCCAGGCCCCCAGCTTCAGCGTGCTGATCGCCGGCCGGGACATCAGCTACTGCTACTACCGCCAGCCCTGCAAGGATCAGAACCAGCGCACCGGCCTGATCCAGGTGCCCAACACCGACACCCTGATGTTGGTCAAGGTCAGCGGCCCGGACGTGCATGTGCTCAATATCCCCCGCGACACCAACGTGGGCGACTTCGACCCCACTCTGGGCCGCGCCGAGCAGAAGGTGAACAGCCGCTACTGGGCGGGCGGCCCCCAGGCGCTGGTGAGCGCGGTCGAGACCATCACCGGGGAGCGGGTCGACAGCTACGTGGTGGTGCGCTCGGACTACGTCGAGCGGGTGATCGACGCGCTGGGCGGGCTGGACGTGACCGTGCCGGAGGGCGGGATCGAGTGGGTGGATCAGGCGGCGGGCGTGAACCTGAAACTCGCCCCGGGCGACCACCACCTGGGGGGCGCCGAGGGCGTGCTGTTCCTGCGCGTCCGCAAGGGCTTCGGCGACGACTACGGCCGCATCGACCACCAGAAGCAGGCGCTGGCGCAGCTCGCGGGGCGCCTCAAGAGCGCGCAGGGGCTGGCGGCCCTGCCCGTGATCCTGGGCGGCGTGGACAACGGCGTGGAGACCAACGCCGATCCCAACCTGCTGCTGTCGCTGCGCCCCTACCTCTCGCAGCTCAAACTGAGCTTCGCCACGCTGCCGACCGACCCAATTCCCGGCACCTTCAATCTGGCGGTGAACCGGGAGCGGCTGGCGCAGGTCTGGGGGGTCAGCGCCGCCACCCAGGGCGAGCTGCCGGACGTGCAGGTCAGCGTGATGGACGCCAGCGGGCAGGGCTACGGCGCCGGGCTGGCCCAGGCCCTGCGCGCGCTGGGATACCGTAGGGTTCAGGTGAGCGTCTCCCCCGCGAGCCGCGAGCCCAGCCAGGTGTTCACGCAGCAGGACGTCGCCCAGGCGACGGTGCTGGCCGACGCGCTGAACCTGCCCCGACTGCAGGGTGAACGTTTCCCGGTTGGCGCAGGCGAGGTCGGTATCCTGCTGGGCACGGACGCCCTCACCCCTCTGGCTGCGCTCAAGCGGCTGAGCCCCACCCCGGAGACCCCATGAATTCAGATCCCGCACCATCGACCACCACTTCCGAACCCACCCCGCAGCCCGGCATCCAGCAGCAGCTGCGCGCCATCGTGGACGCCGCCCGTGAACGCCGCGCCGAGGACGTCGTGGTGCTCGACCTGAGCCAGGTCAGTTCCACGCTGGACTATTTCGTGATCTGCACCGCCACTGCCGGCCTGCAGCTCAACGCCGTGCAGGAGAACGTGCGCCAGAAGGCGCTGGAAGCCGGCCTGCCCCGCCCCAGCGTGGAAGGCCCCAGCGAGCGCTGGCTGCTGCTGGCCTTCGGCGGCAGCGTGGTCGTGCACATCATGACCAAGGACGCCCGCGAGTACTACGACCTCGAAGGCCTCTGGAGCGACGCCCGCTCGCTGGACTTCCCCGAACAGCACGCCTGAGCCGGATTCCGCACCGTCTGCCACCCCCGAACCCCCCGGACACAGCTCCGGGCACCGTTCGGGGGTGGCTCTGTGCCGTGTGCTGATTCATCGGAGCACAGGCCCGTCGAAGCAGCGGTGGGAGACCGGGAGTGGTTCCGCTTAAACAATCTTGCGGACACTTTCCAAACCGCTCACCCCTCAATGCCGATCTGGACAGTGTGTTTCACCCCTCCTCCTGGAGGGGGGAGGTTGGGACTCGCAGAGCTGTGCAACAGAGGGGGTGAGCGGGCATGACGTTCCAGATGGAGCGCTTCAAGTCGGCTCCCTGCTGTTCATCGGAAGTGTCCGAATCATTGTTAAATCCGTTCTGTTTCCGGAGTCAGTCGGAGTCCGTCTGCATGGCCCGTGACCGTGGCCCCGCCTCCATCGCCTGACGGATCCCCTCTGGCAACTCCTGCGCCACCCGCTCCAGCGTGCGAGTGGCGGCGGCGCGTACCATCTTGCCGAAGGCGGCTCCGCCCCATCCCACGCCGCCGCCGCCCGTTGGCCCGCCGCCGTCCGGAGTCGCCAGATGCGCGCGGAACTGGAAGCTGAACCTCACCGGGGTCAGGGCGCCTCTGTCCGGGGCACCTGTGTCCGGAACCGAGGTCACCAGCTCGACCTGGGCCACACCGCTGACCTCGACCCAGGCTCGTTCGTGCTCCAGGGACTGCGGATCCAGGGCCGCGCCCACAGGAGTCAGCTGCAGCACGCTGGAAAAGGGCAGATCGACCTGGCCCAGCACCGGCAGATGCACGAGCAGGTCACCTCGCAGCTCGCGGGCGGTGGCCCGCAGCCCACTCAGGAAGCGCACCCGCGACAGCGACCACGCCGGGTCACGGACGAAGGCCAGGGCGCCCTCCGGGGGGCCGGGGTACACCAGCGTGAACTGCTGCGCGGACTCGATGATCACCGGGCGGGGCTTCTCGGCGCGCCGCATCTCCCGATCCGTCCACCCGTCATCTCAGTCCACCCACTCGATCACGACGCGGTGCTCGGCCAGGGCGGCCTGCAGTTCGGCGTCGCCGGCGCTGCGAAGCCGCGACAGGTGGGCGAAGCGCGGCGTGGCCGAGGCGTAGCCCAGGCGCACCACCACCTCGTCGCTGAGTTCGTCCTTACCGATCCGCCACACCAGTTGCCCGCCCAGGGCCTCGAGCTGCCGCTGGAGTTCCAGGGGGCCCGGCGCTCCAGTCGGCTCTCCGGGAACGGCAGGGGTGTCCTGGGGCGGCTCCGGCAGGGCCAGGTCGCCAGGGTCGCCGGGCAGATCGGTCATGCGGGCATTGTACGCGGCCAGGGGCGGGGGTAAAACAGAGGACATGACCCACCCCCCAGGCGACAAGGCGGGCCCACTGAGCTGGCGGGCCCTGGAGACCCGCGTGGGCCTGGACGCCCTGCCCGACTTCCACCGGGCCTTTCTGAGCTGGCGCGGGCTGGAGGGCGCCGGGGCCATGCCGCTGCGGCGCGTGCAGCAGCGCGTGGAGGCCGAACTCAACCGGCTGGTGCAGGCAGGTCAGGCCCGGCGCGAGGGTGAGGACTGGTGGCTGGAGCCCGGCGCGCTGGCGGGCTTCCCGGCCCTGGCGGCGCTCGGCGGGCCCGGAGCGGACAGCACGGGAGCGGCCGGCAGTGGAGGGGGCAGTACCCTGGAGCCATGAAGGTGTCCACTTGAGTCTGCGAATCCTGGGCGGCAGCGCCAAGGGCCGCGAATTGCGCGTGCCCGCCAGCGCCCGGCCCAGCAGCGCGCGTATCCGCAAGAGTCTGTTCGACCTGCTCGCCGCCCGCGCGCCGGTCTCGGCCTTCCCCAGCTTCCTGGATCTGCACGGGGGCAGCGGCGCGGTGGGCCTGGAAGCCGCCAGCCGGGGCTACACGGTCACGCTGGTCGAGAAGGACTCGCGGGCCGTGAAGGATCTGGAGACCAATGCCCGCAGCCTCTCGCTGCGCGTGCGGATCGTGCGGGGGGATTCGGGCACGCTGCTGGGGCGGCTGGGCACCTTCGATCTGGTGTTCAGCGATCCCCCCTACGAGGCGGATATCCCCGCACTGACCCTCCGGGTGCTGGGCAGCGGGCTGCTCGCCCCCGGCGGCCTGCTGATCTGCCAGCATCCGGATCGCCTGCGCCTGCCGGACGTGCCGGGCTTCGGGCGGGAGGTGCGCGAGTACGGCAGCAACACCCTGAGCCTCTACACCCGCAGCCCTGACGCCCACAGCCCTGACGTGCACAGCCCCAGTGTGGACAGCCCCGATGCCCAGGACGGGGACGACCAGCCCAGGGACGCCGGCACGGGCGGACAGGCTAAGCTGTCAGCCGAATGAACGCCGTCTTTCCAGGATCGTTCGATCCGATCACCAGCGGACACATGGACGTGCTGACGCGGGCCGTGAAGATCTTCGACCACGTCACCGTGACGGTCATGCACAACGCCCGCAAGCAGGGCCGCCACCTGTTCACGCTCGACGAGCGCCTGGAGATCCTGCGCCAGGCCACCGCGCACTTCGGCAACGTCTCGGTGGACAGTTTCGGAGGGCTGCTGGTGGACTACATGGCCCGGCAGCCCGGCGGCGTGATCCTGCGTGGCCTGCGGGCCGTGTCGGACTACGAGTACGAACTCCAGATCGCGCACCTCAACCGCCAGATCGGCGACGCCGAGACGGTCTTCATCATGGCGGCGACCCGCTGGAGCTTCGTCAGTTCCTCGATGGTGCGCGAGATCGCCAGCTACGGCGGCGACGTCAGCGAGATGGTGCCGCGAGCCAGTGCCGGCGCCCTGCGGCAGAAGTTCGCGGACGTGTACGCCGAGCGCGAGGCGGCCCAGGCCGGGGCCGCCCGCAGCGCGGCCGACCAGACCCCGACCGTCTGACCGAGCCCGACCCCCCCCTGAGAAGGTTCGCCTCCGATCAAGATCCTGTCTGACGACCCCCGGCCCCGCCCGACCAAGGTCGGCTCCCAGGAACGCCGCGCAGGCGGATAATGATCCATGGCCCTGTCCGTCTCTGGAAGGCTGCCCCGCGCGAACGCGGCGCGGCGCCGGGGCTGGAACGCCCTGAGCCTGGCGGCGCGCTACAACCTGACCAGCCTGGTGGTACTGCTGCTCAGCATGGGCCTGACCGGCTGGTGGGTGGGCGCGCAGATCCGTCAGGGCGTGATCCACCGCACGGCGGCCACGACCGCTCTGTATATCGAGAATTTCCTGGTCGTGCAGTTGCAGGAGCTGGGCTCCTCGACCTGGCTCTCCCCGGCGCGGGTCGCGGCCATCGAGAAGCTGCTGGCGAGCACGCCCCTGGGCCGCGAGATCGTCAGCGTCAAGATCTGGGCGCCGGGGGGGCGCGTGGTGTACGGCGAGAACGCCGGCCAGACCTTTCCGGTCACCGACGACCAGGAACAGGCCTGGAAGGGCGTGGTGTGGTCGGACATCACCAACCTGCAGGATCACGAGAACGCCTCCCAGCGCGGCCGGTTCACACGCCTGATCGAGACCTACGTGCCCATGCGGATCGAGGGCTCCGACCGGGTGATCGCCGTGGCGGAGTTCTACCAGTCCACCGCGCCGCTGGACGCCGAGATCGCCGTGGCGCAGCGCCGCTCCTGGGCGGTGGTCGGGCTGACCACCCTGCTGGCCTACGTGCTGCTCTCCGGTCTGGTGCGGCGCGGCTCGGACACCATCGCGCGCCAGCAGCAGGCGCTGCAGGAGCATGTAGGCACCCTGGAGAGCGTGCTGGCGCAGAACGCGGAGCTGCACGGCCGGGTCAGCCGCGCCGCCGCCCGCAACGCCGCCCACAGCGAACGCTTCCTGATGCGCGTGTCCAGCGACCTGCACGACGGCCCCGCGCAGGATCTGAGCTTCGCGCTGCTGCGGCTGGAGAGTCTGGCCGTTCACGCGGCGGGGCACGCCCAGGCCGAGCGCGCCCTGCACACGGTCGAGCATTCCCTGGAATCGGCCCTGCGCGAGATCCGCGCCATCGCCACGGACCTGAGATTGCCCGATCTGCTGGGCCTGGGGCTGCGCGAGGCCCTGGAGCGCGCCATCCGCGACCACCGCCGCCGCACGGACATCGGGGCCAGCCGCGACGGGCTGCTGCCCAGTCTGGCCCCTTCCGGCGGCGCGGCGCCCCCCGGCACGCAGCTCGACGCCGGCCCACTCCCCGCCGACGTGCCCCTGCCGGTCAAGATCACCGCCTTCCGGATCGTGCAGGAGGCGCTCAACAACGCCGCGCGGCACGCGCCCAGCCCCGCCGGGGTGACGGTCACGGCGGCGGTGCAGGAGGGCTGGCTGATCCTGCAGGTGCTCGATCACGGCCCCGGTTTCACCTGGGGCGGCGAGGCGCTGGAGGGGCACCTG
Source organism: Deinococcus koreensis (assembly GCF_002901445.1). Classification (NCBI taxonomy): domain Bacteria; kingdom Thermotogati; phylum Deinococcota; class Deinococci; order Deinococcales; family Deinococcaceae; genus Deinococcus; species Deinococcus koreensis. Next base: position 1,909,223 of record NZ_PPPD01000001.1, on the reverse strand, counting down.
GGGCTGGTGGGAATGCGCGAGCGTGCCGAGAGCCTGGGCGGCACCTTCACCGTGACCCTGCGGCCCCAGGGCGGCACCTGTGTGGAGGCCCGGTTGCCGCTGCGGCCGGAGGAGACCGATGTCTGACGTGATGAGCCCCCAGTTCCCCGTAAGTCCAGAGGCCAGCCGCACCGATCCGGCCCCGCCCGAGCTGGCCCGGACGGATTCCGTCCGCATCGTGATCATCGACGACCATCCCCTGTTCCGCGAGGGCGTGGCGGCCACCCTGAGCACCGACCCCGATCTGGAGGTGGTGGGCGAGGGCGGCAGCGCCGACGACGCCCTGAGGCTGGCGCGCGAGCTGCTGCCCGATCTGCTGCTGCTCGACCTGAACCTGCCCGGCAGCGGCCTGCAGGCGGCGCGGGCGGTCACCGCCGCCTGCCCGGTCACCAAGATCGTGATGCTGACCTTCAGCGAGGAGGAGGCCGACGTGCTCTCCTCGCTCAAGGCCGGAGCGCGCGGCTACATCCTCAAGGGCGTGTCCGGGCGCGAACTCAGGCGGATCGTGAGGGGCGTGCAGGCCGGCGAGGTCTACATCACCCCGACCCTGGCGGCGGGCGTGCTGATCGAGATGGCCGGCCCCGGCCGGGCCCAGCACCACCCCCTGAGCGAGCTGACCCCCCGCGAACTGCAGATCCTGGAAGGGGTGGCCAACGGCCAGAGCAACAAGGAGATCGGCCGCGCCCTGGAGCTGACCGAAAAGACCGTCAAGCACTACATGACCAACATCCTGCAAAAGCTCCAGGTACGCAACCGCGTGGAGGCCGCCCTGCTGGCCCAGCGCGAGGCCGGGCGCTGACCTACAACTTTGTCAAAAGAGCGGTTCACTTTTGACCGAACGGAGTGAGTGAATGTAATGGAGTCTTTGGGGCCTGCAAAGCTGCGAAGCAGAGAATGGAAGCATCAGACGCCCTTGGTCTGATGCTTCCATTCGGACAAATGCTCTAGCGGACGACCGGCGGCTCCACCGGAGTGATCGGCGGGAGCGGCCCCACGGGTGGCTGGAATGGGCGCACCACCGTGCGGGCCAGCGTCTTCGTGGTCACGAAGAACTGGAGCCGCGCCCGGTCATCGGCGGTGCCCTGGGTGGTGAACGGCCGCGCCGCCGAGTCGAACACGCCTTCGATGCCAATCCCGCCCATCTGGTGGGTGTTCATGTTGTAAAAAAAGTCCAGATCCTTGAAGCGTCCGTCCGGGTGGACGTCCAGGTGCTCGTCGCCGCTGTACGGGAGATCTTCGTCCCAGAGTTCGTAGTGCACGATCACGGTGGGAATATCCGCATCGATGAACCGGATGGTCGTCCAGGCCGGGCGGATGCTCTCTCTGTCCAGCTGCATGGCCTCGATGAACTCCTGGTTCTGCACCTTGATGCGGGCGAACATGTCGGCGTCTGAGCCCAGACCCAGCCGCTTGTCTGCGCCGTTCAGGTCGCGCACGGCGACCGTCCTCAGGAACACGGCGCGCTTGTTCAGGCCGACCCGGGCCACGCTGGGCGCTGGACTCGGCGGCGGGGCGTTCACGTTCAGGTCGAGCGCGCCGCGCAGGCCGCCGGACAGCAGCTGGTGCCACCTGCGGTTCTTGAAGTCTTCCACAAACACCGAATCCAGTGTGAAGGCCACCCACGTTGCAGCGTAGGCCAGGAAATCCTTGCGGACACCGCTGCGGTTGCCCTTCCAGTGCCCGTCCTCGGGGCCATCCTTGACCCATTCGGAAATACGGTACATGGCCGTGTAGTCGCTGTTCAGGCGGCTCAGGTACTTGCCTTCCAGGCTCAGCCCCTTCGCGCTCTCCCACACCGCCGGGTTGATCTCCGCAACCCACAACCGGGCCTGGTTGACCCACTGGCGCCCCCCGGCGTAGGCGAACACGTAGGCCCGATCCCAGTTCGGCCGCACGTAGGAATCGTGGTTCATGCCGCTGGTGTAGCCGCCGTGCGGCGTCTGGCTGGTGTCGGGGCTGGTGCTGGCCTTGCCGGTCTTGACGCCCTCGCGCTGGGCCGACGTGGCGTCGAACCACGTGACGGTGGCGTAATCCGCCCCGGCGGGTGGGGCCTGGGTTTCGGGCCAGTTGGCGTGCGTGTAGAAGTCCTGTACGGTGTGCAGGCTCATGCCCAGCAGCGCGACCACCTGCCGGGGATTGTTGTTGCGGGCTGCCTCCTGAAAGGCGGCTTTCGCGTTCGCCGCGTAGCGGTTCCAGTAGTTCGTCACCGCCGCGCGGGAGAACAGGTTGTCGGCGTGCAGCTTGGCCGCTTCCCGACGGATGCTTGCCGGAATGTTGAAGGCGTCGGTACTGTAGTAGTCCACCAGCCAGTTCTCCACCTGCGCGGCGCGGATGGCCGTGTCGTTCATGCCGGCCTCCGCCATCACCTCGCGGGTCAGGTCGGCGTGGTGCCCGGTGTCGAAGGCGTGGGCGCCTCCGCCGAAGGTCAGGGCGAGGCTCAGCGTGAGGGTTCTGGACAGGGCGGTCGTAGAACGAAGGTGCGGCATAGTGGTTCCCCCCTACCTGCAGCCTGCGCTGGGCCCCGTGACCAGTCCATGATCACCTCACGCAGAGCATGGTCAAAGCACAGGGCCGGAAGCGTCTGCCCCGGCCCTCTCCACCCTGAGCTGTCTGCCCTCAGCCCTCCACCGGCTCCCGCAGCTCGCCCGCCGCTGCCCGCAGCACCGCCGCCTTCCCGGTCTGCTCCCAGGGAAATTCCTCGCGGCCGAAATGCCCGTAGGCGGCAGTCTGGGCGTAGATGGGCCTGCGCAGCTCCAGCTCCGCGATGATCGCCTGCGGGCGGGCGTCGAAGTGCGCTGCGACCAGCTCGGCCAGCCGCTCGTCGCTCAGGGTGCCGGTGCCGTAGGTATCGACCCGCAGGCTGACCGGCGCGGCCCGGCCGATGGCATAGGCCACCTCGACCAGCGCCCGGCGCGCAAGCCCGGCGGCGACGATGTTCTTGGCGATGAAGCGGGCATAGTAGGCCGCGCTGCGGTCGACCTTGGTGGGATCCTTGCCCGAGAAGGCCCCGCCGCCGTGCGGCACCGCGCCGCCATAGGTGTCCACGATGATCTTGCGCCCGGTCAGGCCGGTGTCGCCGTGCGGCCCGCCGATCACGAAGCGGCCGGAGGGGTTGATGAAGTACTTGGTCTCGGGGGTCAGGTACCCGGCGGGAATCACGGCCCGGATCACGTGCTCGATCATGTCGGCGCGGATCTGCTCCTGGGTCACGTCGTCACTGTGCTGGGTGCTGATCACCACGGTATCCACGAAGGTGTCGCCAGCCTCGTGCGGTTCGCCGTCGCGCACGACCGTAACCTGGGCCTTGGCGTCGGGGCGCAGGTAGGTCAGCGTGCCGTCCTTGCGGAGCTGCGCCAGCCGCCGCGTGAGCTTGTGCGCCAGCGAGATCGGCAGCGGCATCAGCTCGGGCGTCTCGTCGGTGGCGTAGCCGAACATCAGGCCCTGGTCGCCGGCGCCGACCTCGGAAAAGGCGTTCTCGGGGCGGGCGCGCTCGGCTTTGCTCATGGCCCGCCACTCCTCGGAGCTGCTCACGCCGCCCGCGATCTCCGGCGACTGCTCGTGGATGGCGACCAGCACCGCGCTGTACTCGGCATCGAAGCCGTAGTTGGCGCGGGTGTAGCCGACCTTCATCACGGCGTCGCGCACGGTCTTCTGGATGTCCACGCGGGCGTCGTGCGCGGTGACCTCGCCGGCCACGACCGCCATGCCGGTGGTGAGCAGGGTCTCCACGGCCACCCGGCTGGTGGGTTCCTGGCGCAGGAACTCGTCCAGAATGCTGTCCGAGATGAAATCCGCGAGTTTGTCCGGGTGCCCTTCCGACACCGATTCCGAGGTATAGAACTTCCGCATAACTCACTCCTGATCCGTGCCGGGTGCGTCTCACAGAACCACCTGGAGAGGGATGTCGCCCCACAGTCAAGCCTCGTGTGCCCGGCCGGCCCGCGCTCCATTGGGAAGCGCCGTGCCCTCCAGGGTAACGCAAGTGGCCCCAGGCAGACCGGATCATGGAGAACAGGAAAACGCCCACACCGGGCGCTCGGGGGGAAGGGGCACGACCGGGGGCCGGGAGGGCTTGACTTCAGGGCTGCCAGCATCGCCGCCAGACCGCTCGGCACCGCGCCGACCGCTGCCCCGAGGGCCGCGATTTCGGCGGGTTTGAGTTGCCTGCGCGGACGGTTCGGCGTATCCTTACGGTGTCTAGCCCTAAGGATTCACCTCCTTTCCAGGCGCCCGGAGCTGTCACTCCGGGCGCTTTTTTGACGCTTGGAGTGTTTAGGCCCACTCGTTTCCCCCGTTGTCATGCACCCCGTCCCTCGCGGGACACCCGGAGGAGAGGGGCTGCGGGGCTGACACCGACCTGACCTCTGCCCCCAGAATGGAGGGGAATGAGCCACGTCGTTGTCATCGAGGACGAGGGGACGGTACGCGACGTCCTGCACTTCCACCTGGAGCGGGCCGGGCTGAAGGTCACGGCGCTGCCCTCCACGGCGGGCGCCTTCGAGGTTCTGGGCGAGGCGGACGCGCTGGTGCTGGACTGGATGCTGCCCGGCGAGAGCGGACTGGGCTTCCTGCGCCGTCTGCGCGCCGACGCCGAGCTGCGCCGCCTGCCGGTGCTGATGCTCACCGCCCGCGCCGCCGAGGCCGAGCGGGTCGAGGGCCTGGAATCCGGCGCCGACGACTACCTCACCAAGCCCTTCAGCGCGGCGGAACTGGTGGCGCGGGTGCGGGCGCTGCTGCGCCGTTCCCAGCCCGAGACGCAGGCGGTGCTCTCCAACGGGCCGCTCATCGTGGAGATCAGCGCGGCCGAGGCCCGGATCGGCCCCCAGCGGCTGAACCTGACCCGCCGCGAATTCGATCTGCTGACCTTCCTGGCGCAGAACGTGGGCCGGGTCTATTCGCGCACCGAGCTGCTCGATAAGGTCTGGGGCGCGGACTTCCTGGGCGGCGAGCGCACCGTGGATCAGCACATCACGCAGCTGCGCGCCCACCTGGGCGACGACCCGGGGCGCCCCGGCTTTCTGGAAACCGTGCGTGGTAAGGGCTACCGGATGCGTCCCTGGACGGACAGCGCATGACCGGGGCCGTGCGGGGAGGAACGTCGATGCCTGACCTCTGGATGGACACCCTGGCGCAGGCCGTGCTGCTCACCGAGGGCGGCGTGGTCACCCGCCTGAACGCCGCCGCCGCCCGGCTGTGGGGCGTGCCGCAGGAACGCGCGGAAGGCCGCCCGGTGCTGGAGGTCGTGCGCCGCCACACCCTGGAGACCCTGCTGGAGCGCGGCGGCGAGCTGGAGCTGGAGGTCAGCGGACGCACCCTGCGCTGCGCGGCCACCCGCGAGGGCACGGCGGCGGCCCTGATCGTGGAGGACGTCACCGAACACCGCCGCCGCGAGGCCGAGCTGCGCGAGGCGACCGCCGTGCTGAGCCACGAGTTCCGCACCCCGGTCGCGGCGCTGCGCGGGGTGCTGGAGGCGCTGGAGTACGACATGCCGCGCGAACTCTCGCAGAACTTCGTGCGCCAGGGGCTGCAGGAAACCGAGCGCCTGGCCCGGCTGGTCGAAGACCTCGCGGTGGGCTTCCGGCCCACCCGCGCCCGCACCCTGCCGCTGGCCGAGGCCTTCACCCGCGCCGAGCGGCTGCTGGGCACCGAGCTGGGCGCCCGGCAGGCTTCCCTGACCTTCGGGCCGGATCATCTGGTGCGGGCCGACCCGGACAAGCTGCTGCAGGTGCTGCTGAACCTGATCGAGAACGCCCTGAAATACGGCCCGGTCGGCAAGGGCATCGAGGTGCAGACCGCCGAGCGGGGCACCTGGATCGAGGTCTGCGTGCTCGACCACGGCCCCTCCATTCCGGACACCGACAGCCTGTTCCAGGCGCACACGCGCGGCGCGGGCGCGCCCGGTCAGGGCAGCGGCATGGGCCTGTACATCGTGCGGAGCATCGTGCAGGGCTGGGGTGGACAGGCCTGGGTCGAGCGGCGCGGCGAGCGCAACGCCTTTTGCTTCACGCTGCCCGGCGTGGCGGGGCTGGGATAGCCCTGCCGCCGCCTGCCTCCTGCCTGGCCGGGTGTCCCGGCGCCCTGACCTCGCCCAGACCTTCCAGATGGTACGTTCCTCTCAGGAGTCCTGACTATGCGTGAAGCCCTTGAAACCGATCTGCGCGCCGTGCTGAGCGGCGCCCTGAACATGCTCGGCACGGTCGAGCGGATGATGCCGGTGGCGGCCGACGTCCTGCTGCACGAGAAGATCGAGCGCCTGGGCGAGGTACAGGCCCTGGATCTGGAGGTCGATGCGCAGGAGGCGCAGATCGAGGCCGAGTGCCTGCGGATCATCGCGCTGCACCAGCCGGTGGCGCGCGATCTGCGGATGGTCGCGCTGATCCTCAAGAGTCTGTCCGACATCGAGCGCATGGGCGACTACGTGGTTCATGTCGCCAAGGACGGCGTGGAGCTGGCCCAGGCCCCGGCCCTCAAGCGCTACGTCAACCTCGCGCGCATGCTCGAGCGCCTGGGCGAGATGAGCCAGAACCTGCGCGCCGCCATCGCCGACCGCGACGTGGCCCGTGCCGAAGCGACCGTGCAGATGGACGACGAGGTCGACGACCTTTACGAGCAGATCCAGCGCGAACTGGTGACCTACATGCTCGAAGACCCCCGCAACATCTCCAAGGCGCTGATGCTGATGCGCGTGGGAAGATCGCTGGAGCGCGTGGGCGACCACATGGAGAACGTGGCCGAGCGCGTGCGCTACTGGGTCACGGGGCAGCGTGGGGCGTAGAGGCCGTGGAGCATAGAGGCGGCGTGACGGCGCAGGTGGCGGGGGGCCCGTCCCGTCCCTGGCCCTCACCGGCCCTGGCCGGCCTCCTCCACCGCCCGTACGTTCTGGGCGCCTGAGCGGCACAATAGGCTCATGGCTCAGTTTCCAGCAGGGTTCGTGTGGGGCACGGCGACGGCTTCCTACCAGATCGAGGGCGCCGTGCACGAGGGCGGGCGGGGAGCGAGCATCTGGGACACCTTCTCGCACACGCCGGGGCGCGTGAAGAACGGCGACACCGGCGACGTGGCCTGCGACCACTACCACCGCTTCCGGGAGGACGTGGCCCTGATGGCGGCGGCGGGCCTGAACGCCTACCGCTTCTCGGTGGCCTGGCCGCGCATCCAGCCGACCGGGCGGGGGCGCGTGAACGAGGCGGGCCTGGCCTTCTACGACCGGCTGGTCGATGAACTGCTCGGGGCCGGCATCCAGCCCTGGGCGACCCTGTTCCACTGGGATCTGCCGCAGGCCCTGGAGGACGCGGGCGGCTGGATGAACCGCGACACCGCCCACCGCTTCGGGGACTACGCCTATCTGGTGGGCGAACGGCTGGCCGACCGCGTGGCCGGCTTCATGACGCTGAACGAGACCTACATCCACTTCCTGCTGGGCTACGCGCTGGGCACCCACGCGCCGGGGCGCGCGCTGGGGCTGGGCGCCTTCCCGGCCGCGCACCACCAGCTGCTCGGGCACGGGCTGGCGGTGCGCTCGCTGCGCGAGGCCGGCGCGCGCTCGGTGGGCATCGCCAACAACTTCGCCCCGGTCTGGCCGGCCAGCGACCGCGACGAGGATCATCAGGCGGCCAACCGGCTGGACGCCCTGCGCAACCACCTCTTCACCGATCCGCTGCTGCGCGGCGAGTACCCCGCGCTGGCGCTGGACATGCTCTCGCAGAGCGACCCGGCGCTGCTGGACGTGATCTTGCCCGGCGACCTGAGCGTCATGGCGGCGCCGCTGGACTTCCTGGGCGTGAACTACTACCAGCCCGACTGGGTGCGCGCCAACCCGGCCGCGCCCCTGGGGGTCGAGACGGGCACGCTGCCGGGGCGCGACTACACGGCCTTCGGCTGGCCGGTGGTGCCCGAGGGCCTGACCCAGACCCTGACCGGCCTGAAGGCCCGCTACGCCGAGACCTGCCCGCCCCTGTACATCACCGAGAGCGGCTGCTCCCAGCACGACGTGGTGGGTGAGGACGGCCGCGTGCGCGACGACTTCCGCAGCCGCTACCACGAGGAGCACATCGAGGCCATGCGGACGGCCATGACCCAGGGCGCCGAGGTGCGCGGCTACTTCGCCTGGAGCCTGCTGGACAACTTCGAGTGGGCCGAGGGTTACAGCCAGCGCTTCGGCCTGGTGCATGTGGATTTCGCGACCCAGGTTCGCACGCCCAAGGACAGCTATTTCTGGTTCCAGACGTTCCTGCAGGGCCAGGCGTAGTCAGCGCGCCCGGCCGGCCCCACCAGCCTCAGCTGCGCGTCAGGGTGCACTCGCCGCCGACCAGGCGGGTGCCGGAGCCGCTCAGCTTGGCGAAGACCGCGTCGATCTCCTCCTCGGTGCCGGCCAGTCCGGCGCCGCTGTAGCTCTTCTGATCCGCGCTGAAGGGCCGGAACACGTAGCACGCCACCAGCCGCCCGGACTTGCTCACGTCCCACACGCGGAAGGTGGCGTTGCCGGTGGCCTGCTCGTAGTACAGCGCGTACCCGGTATCGCCTCCGTAGAACCAGCGCTGGTCGCTGTCGCGGTAGCTGGGGGCCCGGGTCAGGGTGACCTTCCCCTCGATCTTGTTGTTGTTCTGATCCAGCCCGCCGATCACCCAGGTCTCCCCCAGCGGCAGCGGCCCCTGCAGGGCCTGAGCGTTCGCCGTGCCCGACGAGGCCGAGGGCGCGCAGCCCACCAGCGCCGCACAGAGCAGGACGGAGAACAAGGGGGCAGCCAGGGTGGGTTGTCGGCGCATGTCGGCACTGTAACACCCGGCTGAGGACGACGTGAGAATCATTGCCGTTACGCCTGGTGACAACGCCCCAGAGCGTGTTCGGTTCTTCATCTCAGGGTTTCGGGCCTGTCCCTGTCCGGGCGCCTTCGATGCTCCGGAGGCCCGCCTCACAGCTCCAGGTGCCCTGGCGTCCTCACCCCGGCCGGGATGGCGGTGACCAGCACCTCGTATCGGCCGGTGACGAACACCTTGAAGCCGTGTTTCTGCAGGCCGCGCCGGGCCTGGGTCACGTCGGCCATCAGCAGGCTCAGATCCGGCCGCGCGAAGTTCCGCATCCGGGCGCCGTAGCTGAGGGTGCCGCCCCGGTAGCGGGCGTTGGGGAAGCCCAGGATCAGGCCGCCCGCCGGGCGCAGGTGGTGCCTCCTGAGGGCCGCCAGCAGCACGTCCTGGGTCACGCCGGGGCTCTGCAGCAGGCTCAGGGCGACCACCAGGTCGAAGGTGCCCAGCTCCGGGCGGGGCAGGGTGGTCACGTCCAGGCGCTCGAAGCGGTAGGCCGGATGCCGGGTGCGCGCGGCCTGCAGGGCGGAGTCGTCGATGTCCACGCCCAGCACGTCCAGCCCACGCTCCGGGAAGGCCAGGGCCAGCGCGTCCAGCTCGCGGCCGGCGTTGACGCCCAGCGCCAGCACCCGCCCGCCCGGCGGCGGATCGACCCGCCGCAGCGCTTCCACGAAGCCCAGCAGGAAGGTGGGGTCTTCGAGCTTGTCCACCCGCACCCAGTCGCTTCCGGCGCCGTAGCCGCCGGCGTCGGGCTCGGGCGTGGGCGCGAAGGCCCGCAGGTTCAGGCGCACCCGCCCGCCGTCCAGCCGCTCCGGCGTGAGCAGATGCGCGCCCAGCAGGTCGGCCACCTCGGCCCACAGCGCCCAGGGCCGGTGGCGCCCCTGCGGGGTCAGCTCGCCCGCGTACAGCCCCAGGCCCCTGTCGGGATCGGGCACGGTGAACGCCACCCGGCCCGCCTGCGCCAGCGCCCGGCGCAGCGCCGGCAGGATGTCGGACAGGGGTTCGTGGGTGTAGTGCCGTTCGTCGGAGGCCATAAAAAACCCCGTCATCATAGACGGGGTTCCTCAGCCGGAGTCCGGCGGGGTGGGCTCAGCCCTGCAGCGCGGCGGCGAGCTGACGCAGGCCGTCCTGATCGGCCGCGGGAGCAGCGCCCGAAAGATCTTCGGTGGCCGCGCCCAGGTCAGGCAGGATGGCGGCGGCGCCTTCCAGGTCGCCACTTTCCAGAGCCGACTTGAGGCTGGCGAGGTGGTCGACGACCGTCTCGGCGCCGGGAACGCCGTCCAGGGTCTGGTGCCAGCTCGTGACGTTGGAGATGGCCGTGCTGGGGTCGACGCCCTGGATGCCACCCGAAAGGGCCTGAATGGTCTGCTGTAACTGCTGGTTCATGCTTGACCTCCTGAAACTGGTTTTTCCTGCCCGATCAGGACACCACGCCCCCGCCGCCCAGAGTGTGGGAAAGCACGCTTCATGAAGCACCGCCGAACACTGGAAAAAGCCGTCCTAGCGCTCATTTTGCGAGCGATCATACGGTGTCGGGCGCCGCCGTGTACTGGGCTGACAGAATGCCCACTCCGCCTGCCCAGACCGGCCCCGACCTTGAAGCTCTGCTGACACGGGTCTTCCTGCAGGCCGCCGATCCCGGCCCCGCCCGCGCCCGGCTGGCCCTGCGTTTCCTGCAGACACAGCCGGACGCCTGTGTGCTGGTGGACGGCCGCAGCGGAGAGTCGGTGGTCACGACGGGCGAGGCGGCGCGGCTGGGCGAGGCCGACCTGACCTTCCACCTGAGCGGCCCCGCCGCCCACGCCTTTTGGCGCGGCGACCTCAACCCGGTGGCGGCCATGACCGCCGGCACCCTGCGGATCGACGGCCCGCTCCTGAAGGCCCTGACCCTGGCCCCGGGCCTGAAGCTCGTGCAGGCGGCCTACCGGGAAGCCACGGACGGCCAGGAGCGTGAGAGGGCATAACGCACGTGAACGCCGGGAGCCTCCCGGCGAGGAAGATCCGTGGATCAGCGTCGGCGGGAGACACGAAGGTCTGGCGGAGATGGGCGGTCTGGGGAGGATGGGCGACCACGTGGCGCTGTCCTCAATGTCCGGCTACCACGGAGGCTGCAGAAGGCGGGGCCAGCGTTTCGACAGCCCGCTGGCCCCAGCGACGCAAGCTGCGCCGCTTCTTCCCTGAACTCAGCGCAGCCGGGCCTTGTCGTGCAGCTTCTTGGCGATCTCCATGATCTCGCCCATGTCCCAGTCGGGCGAGAAGGCGGCCGAGTCGTGCCCGCCGTCCATCAGCTTGCCGCCCTCGATCTCGGTGTACTCGCCCACCCGCACCTCGGAGCCGTCCTCCGGGTGGGTGCCGTTCCAGATCTGGCCCAGCTGGCCGTAATCGGTGTCGCTGAAGCGGTAGAGGATCTGGTGCAGGCCACGATCCATCACCGTCTTCGCCTCGGGGATCTTGGCGGTGGGGATGTTGGGCATGGGCAACATCTTCTCCATGTTCACGCCGGTCAGCGATTCCAGGGCCTTGGCGTAGGCGATCTGGTGGACGCCGCCGCGCACGAGCAGGTAGCCGACCAGGGCCTTGGCGGTGGGGTCGTCCACCATCTCGTAGACGCGCAGTTTGTTGTGGCGGGCGGCGCCTTCCAGGAAGAAGTTGTGCGTCAGGTCGAGCATCAGGTTGCCGCTGGAGTACACGTAATCGCCGCTCCACGCCTTGCCGTGCGAATCGGCGATCAGGGTGCCGGGCCCGGCCGCGATGAAGTGCTTGGTGTTGCGGACGTCCTGGGCGAAGGAAAAGGGGTGGGTGGCCGGATCGACGGGCTCTTCCTGATCCTTGGTGTCCGGCCCTGCCAGCAGCGCATTGATGGTTGCCGAGACCAGTTCGATGTGGCCCAGTTCCTCGGCGGCGATGTTGGCGATCAGCTCGTAATAGGGCCGCAGAGTGGTCTTGCCCCGGAAGTTGAACGACTGGGTCATGTAATTCATCATGGTCGACATCTCGCCGAAGCGGCCCCCCATGAGTTCCTGCACGGTGGCGGCGCCGTTGGGATTCTTCTCTTTGGGCAGGGGAAGGTCGAACTGCAGTTTATCGATGCGTAGGAACATGGAAGCCTCCGGTGGCGACGAAAGGGCGGGGAACTGGGAGAGCCGGCCGCTCCATCTGACGTCCGGCCCCCCCAGCCGCGCGTGAGTGCCCTCACCGTATGAAGGGAGCCGGAACGGACGGTGACGCTGCATGAACGCCCGGCCCGCTTTCCACGCGGCACATGTAAGGAGGGTGGGCAAGCGTGAGGGGACAGCAGCGACTGGCCCCCGCCCCCGCCCTGTGCCACCACCGCGTGGAGTGATGGCCGTTCAGCGAGGCGTCCAGGCTTTGGACGGCCTCAGCCTCCCCTGGCCGGCTCTGGGGCGAACCCTCCACTCGCAAGAATGGGCTCAAGGACATGCGCGCCGGACGCCCTGACGCGAGATCGCCGGTCGCCCCTTTCCTGGGTGGCTCAGTACCCCCTGTGCTTCACCACGGCGCCCTCGGATTCCAGCCAGGCGGTCACGGTACCCACCGCCGCCTTCACGCCGGGCGTGATGATCGGCCCGCCGAACTTCGCCAGTCGCACCAGATGGCTGCCGTCGGCCCGCCCGGTGATCCCGATCAGGACTTCCTGGGTCAGTTCGCCCTCGACCACGTGGGCCAGCGCCACCCAGCCATCGCGCCGCAGGCTCTGGTACAGGTCGAGCAGGATGACCGTCCAGTCCGGGCCGCGTCCCTCGGGGCTGCGCTCGGTGCGTTTCTGGAAATCGTGGGGCGAGAAATCGGTGGGCAGGGTCAGGACAGCGTGGGGCACGGTGGTCTCCAGGGGGAGGGATTCCTGTTCGGGAACGGCGTCGGGATAGGGACTCGTGCTGCCGTGGGGCACGAACGCATGGGCCGTGGGCGTGAAGCGCGCGTGGTTGACCCCCAGGCCCAGGTCACGCCACTTCAGCGCGTATTTCGTCTCTAGCGCGGCGGGGGGCGGCTCGCCGGTCTCCACGGCCATGACCCCGCTCGCGGCCGCCTCGGCACAGGCGAACTCGAAATACTCGTCGTGATCCGTGGTGAGCAGCAGCCCTGCGCCCGGCTTCAGGCGGCTGGCGGCGAGCTGGAAGAAGGGCGCGCGCAGCAGGCGGTGCTCGGTGTGCCCGGCCTTGGGCCAGGGATCGGGAAAGTTCACCACGATCAGGTCGAGGGCGCCGTGCGGAATGACCTCCCGCACCAGCACGTCGGCGGGCAGACGGGTCAGGACGGCGTTATCCAGCCCGGCCGCCTGAAGGCGGCGATTGGCCTTGAGCAGCGACACGCCCGAGAGTTCCACGCCCAGGTAATTCGGCGCCTGCCCGAAGGTGCGGGCGTACTGCGGCCAGAAGCGGCCGTCGCCGAAGCCGATCTCCAGCACCCAGGGGCGCTGCGGGGTCTGCGGGTAGAGGCGCTGGGGGTCGTCGGGAAACCGGAAGTCGGCGAGGCGGAAGATCACGGGCCGGGCTCCAGCAGCTCCCCCGCCAGCCGGGCCGCGTCCTGCAGCACGCTGGCGTAGGTGTGCTCTCCGGGCGTGCAGCGGCCCAGCATATACACACGCTCCAGGCGGGCCACCTGAAAGCCGCTCAGCTCGCCGGGCGCGGGGGTCAGGAAGCGCACGTCGTAGGCGGGGGCGCCCTCTGCGGCGCCGGCCGTCTGCTCGGCGCCGATCAGCCACACGCCGCTACGGGCCAGATCGTCGGCCAGGAAGTCGTAGGCGACCTCGGAAAGCCGACCGGCCTCCTCCAGGGTGTCGCCGATCAGCAGCCGGCCCTTCAGGAAGGCGCCCACCGCCAGCACGCACACGCGGGCCTGCAGTGTGGGGCCCTCCCAGGTGGAGAGCACGACCTCCGTGTCGGTCTCGTCCAGCGCCGTGACCGTGCTCTGCAGCAGGTGGATGCCGGCGGTGGACTCGATCTCGGCCTTCAGGTGGCGGTGGAAGGTCCAGCCGTCGGTGTCGGGAGCCAGGGCCTCCTGCACGCGCGCGAACACGCTGCCCGCCGGGAAGCCGGCGCCCTGGGTGGTGGGCTGGTACAGGTTGCCCAGGTGGTCGAGCGCCTGCGACACGAGCAGCACGTCCTGTCCGGCGCGGGCCAGCCGCCAGGCGAGTTCGCTGCCGGCCAGGCCGGCGCCTACGACTGCCACGTCGTAGAGGTGGCCGGGCTGGGGGCGACTGCGGGGGGTGGTCGGGCCAAACATCGCCCCAGAGTGTAGCCCAGCGTCTGATCCAGGCCAGACCGGCCGCCGCAGGCTCTACCCTGAGGACGTGTGCGCGGCGCTGAACGACGGCTATGCCTACCGGATCACCGTGCAGCGCGGCGGCGAGACGGTGCTGGCCTTCCTGACGGCGCGTTTCACGCACTCCGACGGGGCGGCCTGGGCGGCGCGGCTGGCGGCGGGCGAGGTCGAGGTGGACGGCCGGCGCGTGGCGGGCCCCGAGGCGCTGCGCCCCGGCCAGAGCGTGGTATGGCGCCGCCCGCCCTGGGCCGAGCCGGACGTGCCCCTGGATTTCGGCGTGCTGTACGAGGACGGCGCCCTGCTGGCCGTGGACAAGCCCTCCGGCCTGCCGACCATGCCTGCGGGCGGGTTCCTGAACCACACGCTGCTCACGCGGGTGCGCCGGCGCTGGCCGGGCGCCTCGCCGCTGCACCGGCTGGGGCGCGGCACCTCCGGGGTGGTGCTGTTCGCGCTGAGCGGCGAGGCCGGCGCGGCCCTGTCGCGGAGCTGGCGGGAACACGCGGTGCACAAGGCCTACCGCGCGCTGGCCTCGGGCACCGTGCAGCCCGACTCGTTCAGCGTGGAGGCGCCCATCGGGCCGGTGGCGCATGGCCTGCTGGGCACAGTTCACGCCGCCTCGCCGCAGGGAAAGGCCGCCCACAGCGACGTGCGGGTACTGGAGCGCCGGCCGGGCCGCACCCTGCTGGACGTGGAGATCCGCACCGGACGGCCCCACCAGATCCGCATCCACCTGGCCTTCGCCGGGCACCCGCTGGTAGGCGATCCGCTCTACGCTCCGGGCGGTCTGCCCCGGGCCGCGCTGCCGGGCCTGCCGGGCGATCTGGGCTACTGGCTGCACGCCCACCGCCTGAGCTTCGTCCATCCCACCACCGGGCGCGCCCTGGAGGTGGAGGCGCCGCCGCCCGAACCGCTGCAGCTCCAGCCTCCCGGAGGGCCGCCGGAGCCTCCCGGGCCGGTCTGACGGTGCCCGGGGCCGCGCCGCCCCGGGTGTGGGGTGGATGGGGTCTGTTCCAGGCTGCAGCCGCGGCCAAGCGGCCTCCTGAACTCTCCCCTTTGTCAGATCGCTGACAGTTGACCCGATGCACAGTGACAGGGTGGATTCGTCTGGTTTCCTCCCTCCAGGTCTGGAACTGTGCCAGCCGTCCGGGTGCAGGCCATGACCTCGCGCCCGCCGGCCAGCCTCTGGCGCCGGCTGACCGGGCGCGGCTGGGTGATCGCGGCGCTCCTGGGCCTGACGCTGCTGTCCACCGGACTGAGCGCGGCCGTGATCAGCGCCGCCAGCCATTTCCGCGACACGCTGCTGCTGCTGGCCGACACCACCGCCGCCACCAACGCGCACAGCGCCCTGGAATGGCAGGCCCTCCAGAGCGACACGCTGCAGGACGACCACTGGGATCAGGTCGCGCAGAGCCGCGAGCGGCTTCAGAACCTCAGGGCGCAGTTGCAGGCGGCCGCCCGGCGGGAAGCCACGCCACCGACCACCTGGCTGCACGACCTGCTGGCCCCGCCGTACGCCCAGGAACCCTCGCTGGGCAACGCCGCCCAGGAGCTGGGCGGGTACCTGCAGGCCACGGCCGAGGAACTGGCCGTGCTGCGGAGCGGTGACCGGGCCGGGGCCCTGAAGATAGACAGCGCGCGGGTTGATCCGGCCGCCGAGCGGCTGAACAGCCTGATCGGGGAACTCCGGGAAGACCGGGAGCGGGAAGCGCGCAGAACCACCAATCTGGCGGCCGGGCTGATCCTGCTGACCCTGCTGTCGTCGCTGGCCACGGTCAGCCTGCTCGACCGCCGCCTGCGCCGCAGCCTGCGCCAGACGCAGCGCCTGGAACTGGAGCGTCAGGTGGAACGCGAACGCGAGAACCGCGACTCGCTGACCGGCCTGTGGAACCGGCGCGGCCTGCAGGGCCTGTTCACCCGCTGGACGGCCGAGACGGGCCTGTGCGTGCTGGTGCTGGATCTCAACAGCCTGAAGGTCATCAACGACAGCGGGGGCCACGCGGCCGGCGACAACCGCCTGCGGAGCGTGGCCCTGGCGCTGCTGGAGGTGAGCGCGCCCTACCGGCTCGCGGCCCGCTGGGGCGGGGACGAGTTCGTGCTGCTGCTGCCGGGGCTCTCGGAGCAGCAGGCGCATCAGGTCGCGGAGCGGGCCAGCGATCTGCTGGAACTGCCCGGCGACCTGATGCCTCCCTTCGCCTACGGGGTCGCCCGGGTCTCGGGGGTCACCTCGCTGGAACGGGTGCTGGCCCAGGCCGACGCCAACATGTACGAGCACAAGGAAGTCCAGCGCCAGGAGCTGGCCCGCCAGGGCGCCACCGCCCGGGTGGGAATCAGCATCGAGGAGTTCACCCTGCGGCTGGAGCGCATGGAGACCCCTCAACAGGTGCTGGGCGAGGGCCTGCCGCTGGCCGCGCAGGTGCTGGGCTTCGAGGGCACGGTGTATCTGGAACGGCAGGACGACGGCTTCGTGGTTCAGCAGCTCGGGGGCCACCTGAGTGGCGAGGCGCGCGCCCAGCTGCAGGGCGTGGTCTACCGGGAGGGCGAGGGGGTCACCGGGCAGGCGATCGCCCACAGCGCCACCCGCTGGAGCAACGATTACCCCGGCGAGGCCTACGCCCTGGAGAGCTGGGTGGAGGCCGGCCTGAAAACGGTGGTGATCGTGCCGGTGCGCTACGGCGCCCAGGTGATGGGCCTGATCGGCCTGCTGCAGTACAGCTCGTGGCGCGTGGTCACGCCCCAGGTGCGGCGCCTGATGGAAACGGTGGCGTCGCGGCTGGGCCACGCCTTCGAGCGGCTCGAGGCAGTCGAGAATGTCCGCAGCGCCCTGCAGGGCGGCCTGCTGGCGCTGGGCGTGGCCCTGGAGGAACGCGACCTGGAGACCGCCGGGCACACCGAGCGCGTGGTGAACCTCTCCGAGGAGCTGGGGCTGCGCCTGGGCATGAGCGAACCGAAACTGGACGCCCTGCGTCAGGGCGCGTCGCTGCACGACATCGGCAAGCTGGTCATCCCCGACGCCATCCTGCTCAAGCCCGGCCCGCTGGACGCCAGCGAGTGGGAGATCATGCGCAACCACGCCACCCGCGGCTACGACATCGCCTACCGCCTCTCGGGCCTAACGCCCAGCACGCTGAGCATTATCCGCAGCCACCACGAGCGCTGGGACGGCAGCGGCTACCCGGACGGGCTGGCCGGCGAGGCCATTCCGCTCGAGGCCCGGATCTTCGCCGTGTGCGACGTCTACGACGCCCTGACCCATACCCGGCCCTACAAGAGAGCCTGGTCCCACGAGGACGCCGTGGCCGAGATCCGCAAGCAGAGCGGCACCCATTTCGACCCGCAGGTGGTCGAGATCTTCACCGGGCTGGTCGAGGCCCAACGTCAGGACACCGGGACTCTTCTGGTGACCCGGCCGCTGAGCTGCAGCGCCGACTGACGCTTCACGGCCATGTTCAGGGCGAAGAGCGGTCGGCGCTGGCGCGATCCGTGCTGGCCCGGTACGAGCCGTCGCTGCGGGCGGTGAAGCTCACCGTACCCTGCTGATCCGTGCGGTACACGCGAATACCGCTGTGGCGATACAGCGCCAGGGTGGCCGGGGTGGGGTGGCCGTAACTGTTATCGCCCACGCTGATCACCACGTTCTCCGGCCGCACCGCCGCCAGCCAGGCGGCATGATCCCCGGTGCTGGCGCCGTGGTGGATGCTCTTGTACAGCTGGAAGGGCCCCTGCAGCTCGGCACGCCCCTGCTCCAGCCAGGCGGTGGTCTCGGGCCGCTCGCTGTCGCCGGTCATCAGCGCCCGGAACTGGCCGAAGCGCAGGGCGAGGCCCACCGAATGGTTGTTCTGATCGTCGGGGACGCCGGGCGGCGGGGCAATCACCTGCACGTCCAGGCTGCCCAGACGGATGAGCTGCCCGCTGGCCTTCTGGAAGGTGGTGTCGGCCCCCTGCAACGCGCTGACCAGCCGTTCCCAGGTCTGGGTGGTGCCGGCCAGCCCGTTGTTGATGAACAGCGTGGGGCGCTGCTCGGCCGTGCCCACCAGTCCGGCGATGTGGTCGGCGTCGGCGTGGGTGGCGACCAGCAGGTCGATCTTGCGGACGCCGAAGGTCTTCAGGTGAGCCTGCAGCCGATCACTGCTGCGCCCGCCGTCCACCAGCAGGGTCTTGCCCTCGGGGCTGCGGATCAGCACGGCGTCGCCCTGGCCCACGTCCAGAAAGCGCACCGTGACCTCGCCCTGCGGGCCCGCCGGCGCCGGCTGCGGATTGAGGCTGATCCGCCCCCCGCCGCCTGCACAGGCCGCAAGCGAGACCGTCACCGTCAGCACCAGCACGCCCAGCAGATCGGCGCCGCTGGGCCCCCGGCTGCTTCCGGCCCGGCCGGGCGACTTCGGGCGGGCCCCACTCTGGCCTGCCGCCCTGCGGGAGCTGGCCTTCCGCTGCTGTGCGGCCGGCTGGGCTGGAGCCTGCCGGCCGGACGCCGGGGCCCTGCGCTTCGGCGGCGCGGGTGGCCGGCTCACAGGCGGATCTCTGCCGGCTCGTCGGCCTCAGCCGGGTCTGCGCCGTTCAGGGCGTCCAGCCGGGCCTGGGCCGCCTCCCGCAGGGCGGCGCTCTCGCGGGGCAGCAGATGGAGGGTCACGCCGTCCGGGCCGTCCTGCACGGCCAGCACATCGCCCTCCCGCACCCCGCCGGGCAGCGAGGCGAGCGGCAGGTCGCCGGTCGTGCCGTCCGGGCGTTCAAGCCGGGCGACCTGGCCCCGGGGCGTGGATTCCAGGCCGTCGACGATCCAGCGCTCTGCGGGCGGCGTCTCCTGGCCCTTTTCGGACTGACCCGTTCCAGACTGACCTGTTCCAGCTCGGCCCGTTTCCGGCCGGCCCTCTTCAGCCCCGGGCTCTCCCTGTGGGTGGGCGTTTCCAGCGTTCACCCGAGCAGCCTAGCGCACCCGGCCGGGCGGCCCCGCTCAGTCCGTCAGGGGCTCAGTCCGGCCGGGGTTCAGTCCAGCAGATGAACGCGCTGGCGTTTGGCGGCGTACATGCTGCGGTCCGCGCGGCGCACCCAGTCGCTCAGGGTGTCGGTGGCCTCGGCGGCGGCCAGGCCCACGTTCACGGTGGGGGCCAGCGGAACGGGCCAGGAGCGCCGACTGACCGCCTCCAGGCACTCGCGGATCCACACGCGCGCCGCCCCGGCCGGGCAGGGCAGCAGCGCGGCGAATTCGTCGCCCCCCAGCCGGAAGACCTGGGCGCACGCGGCGGAGAGCCTGCCCGGTTCATCCACCCCACTGTGCCTACCCGTCTCACTGTGCCTACCCGTTTCAGTGTGCCCACCCACTTCAGCCGGCCCACCCGACGCACGCTGCACGGCCACGTCGCTCAGCACGCTGCCCAGGCCGCTCAGCACCTCGTCGCCGATGTGATGGCCGTACAGGTCGTTGACGCTCTTGAAATCCTGAACGTCCATGACCGCCAGCGTGACCGAGCGGCCGGCGCGCACCTCCGGCAGCCGGGCCTCGCCGTGCAGGGTAAAGGCGCGGCGGTTGAGCAGCCCGGTCAGCGGATCCGTGCGGGCCTCGCGCTCCACGCGCTCGTGCAGCGCCGCGTTTTCCAGGGCGATGCTGAGGTGGATGCCCAGCAGTTCCAGAAACTCCAGATCCTCGTGCGTAAAGGCGCCGGGTTCGTCGCTCTGCACCGACAGCACGGCCTCGGGGGCGCTGTCCGGGCGCATGGGCACGCCCATCCACGAGCGGGTGATCGGCCGCCCCGACGCGGCGTTCAGGCGAAAGACCTCCAGACCCTCCCCGCGCAGGTACCCTTCGAGATCGTTCTCCAGCCGCAGGCGGTCGGCCAGCACCCGTTCCAGCAGGCCGTCGGCGCGGGGCTGCACGCGCTCGTCGATGATCTGGTCACCCTCCAGCGTGCGCGTGAACCAGCCTCCGTCCGGGGCGCGGCGGGCCATCAGGGTCACGGGGGCGCTGAACAGCTCGCGGGCCTGCCGGTGGATGGCGTGAACCAGTTCTTCGGTTCGCACCGTGCGCGCCAGAGCCGCCGCCACCTGCACCAGCGAACGGTACCGGGCGATCTGCCGGTTCAGGTCGTGGTGGGCCACCTGGGTCATTCTGGAGGCCATTGTCGCACGGCGGCAGGCCCCCCCCGGATGACCCCTGTACAGGGGGAGGGGGGGCCAGAGGGGTCAGGACACCCGCTCACCGGCCCGTACAGGTTCCTTCAGGACGTTCTGCGGCGGCGCCAGCGGGCAGCTCCAGCGTGGATCGTAGAAGCACGACGGGTGGAAGGCGAAATTGAAGTCCAGCACGAGTTCCCCGCCGGGCGTGCTGCCCAGGTCGGCGCTCTTGGCCGTATCGAGCAGGTAGCGGCCCCCGCCGTAACTGTCGGTGCCGCTGCCCGCGTCCCGGAAGGGCAGGAACACGCCGCCGCCGTAGACGTCGATCCAGTACACGTCCAGCCTCCCGACCGGCAGGCGCACGCACCCGAACCGCACCAGCGGCATGTCCTGGCCGGTCGAGGACGGAATGGTCAGCCGCTCCTGGGGCAGAGGCTCGATGGGCGCGGTGAAGGCCAGCGCGGGGTCGTAGGGCCAGCACGGCAGGCCCCGGAAGGCGGTGCGGGCCTCCGGCGGCAGAGGCGACTGCGGATGCTCCCGGAACAGGCGGGTGCGCTCCGAGCGCCACAGCGCGTGCGCCGAGGCCGGATCCTGCTCCCGTTCCCGGCGCACGCGGGCGTACAGGGCGCCGACCTGCCGCCGCCAGTCGAGCAGCTCGGGCCAGGCGGCCGCGTCGGACGGGCTGGGGACTGAAGCCATGCGGGCATGCTACGCAGGCGGCGCCGGGAGGACGTGGCGGGCGGCTTGCGTCCATCTTCACCGCCGCCTCAGCTGCCCGAGCGGGTGTTCCGGATGGGACACTTTGCGCTCCCCCAGGGGCGTATCCTCAGCTCATGAAGTGGCTCTCGGACTCCGCGCTCGCTCCCCTCGTGGAGAAGGTCGAAGCCGGCCAGCGGCTGGATTTTGACGAAGGGATGGCGCTGTTCCACACCCGCGACCTGAACACCCTGCTGCGCCTGGCGAACTGGCGCAAGGAGGCGCTGCACGGCGACAAGGTGTACTTCGTGCACTCCATGCGGCTGGAGTTCACCAACATCTGCTACGTGGGCTGCACCTTCTGCGCCTTCGCCGCCCACAAGAACGAGGAACGCGCCTGGGACTACTCGCCCGATGAGGTCGTGGCCCAGGTGCAGCGCCGCTACCTGCCGGGCATCACCGAGCTGCACATGAGTTCCGGGCACCACCCGAACCACCCCTGGGCCTTCTATCCCGAGATGGTGCACAAACTGCGCGCCGCCTTTCCGGATCTGCAGGTCAAGGCCTTCACGGCGGCCGAGATCGAGCACCTGAGCAAGATCTCCAGGAAGCCCACACTGGAGGTGCTGCGCGAGCTGCAGGCGGCCGGGCTGGCGGCCATGCCGGGCGGCGGCGCGGAGATCTTCGCCGACCGGGTACGAAAGCAGGTGGCGAAGAACAAGGTCAAGGCCGACAAGTGGCTGCAGATCCATAGTGAAGCGCACTCGCTGGGCATGCGGACGAACGCCACCATGCTCTACGGGCACATCGAGACGCTGGAGGAGCGGCTGGATCACATGCACCGCCTGCGGGAGCTGCAGGACGACTCTCTGGCGCGCTTCGGCGGCGGCTTCCACGCCTTCATCCCGCTGGCCTTCCAGCCGCTGGGCAACTCGCTCGCCCAGAACCTCGGCAAGACCGACTTCACGACCGGCCTGGACGACCTGCGCAACCTCGCGGTGGCCCGCATCTACCTCGATAATTTCCCGCACATCAAGAGCTACTGGGTGATGATCGGCTCCGAGCTGACCCAGGTCTCGCTCGACTGGGG
The DNA here is from genome assembly GCF_002901445.1 of Deinococcus koreensis. Classification (NCBI taxonomy): domain Bacteria; kingdom Thermotogati; phylum Deinococcota; class Deinococci; order Deinococcales; family Deinococcaceae; genus Deinococcus; species Deinococcus koreensis. Next base: position 1,887,209 of record NZ_PPPD01000001.1, on the reverse strand, counting down.
CGTGTCGGACATCGACGGCACGATTCAGGAGGAGCACATCGCCCACGCGGCGGGCGCGACCTCCCCGATGGCGCTCTCGCAGGCGGGCATGGTGAAGATGATCCAGCAGGCCGGCCGCACCCCCGTGCTGCGCGACGCCTACTACCACGAGCTGGAGACCTTCCCCCAGGGCGGCGCCCAGGCGGCCGACTGAGCGTGCCGGGCGCCTCCTCCGGGCCGCCGGCCGCCGACGACGTCATGACCGATCTCGACACCGTGCTGATGCTGGACGACATGTGGAACGCCGCCTATCACCACCGCGACCCCGGGCGCATGGCGGGCGTGCTGGCCGACGACTGGATGGCCTTTTTCCCGGACGGCACGGTGATCTTCCGGGGCGACCTGCTCGACGGCATGACCCGCAACCCGCCCGCCACCCTGGTCTTCGAGCGCCACGCCTCGCGCGTGTACGGCGATACGGCAGTTACGCGCGGCACGCTGTATGCCGGCGGCGTGCGCGTCCAGAGCTTCCTGCGCGTCTTCGCCCGGCGAGGGGGAACGTGGCAGGCCGTGAGCGTGCAGGTGGTGCCGTGAAGAGGGTGATGGGAGATGGGAGATGGGTGATGGAAAAGGCAGGAGTGAGCCTTCAGGTGTCCGGTTTCGCCCTTCCACCATCAACTATCGACCATCGTCCATCAACGCGCGCCGCAGGCGCCCCATGACCTACCGCGCCGGCTGGATCCACTTCACCAACGTCGCGCCGATTCTGGATTCGCTGATCCTGCCGCCGGGCGTGAGCGCCATGACCGGCGTGCCCACCGAGATGAACGAGGCGCTGCTGTCGGGGCGGGTGGATATCGCCAATATCAGCGCGGTCGAGTTCATCCGGAACGCCGGCACGCTGGAGGCGCTGCCGGACTTCAGCGTCTCGGTGCTGGGGCCGGTGTATTCGGTGAACCTCTTCCACACCCGGCCGCTGGAGGGGCTGCGGCGCGTCGCGCTGACCAGCCAGTCGGCCATGAGCGTGGCGCTGCTGGAGGTGATCCTGCGGGAGCGCGGCCTCTCCCCCACCCTGGAACGCGCCGAGGGCGACGCGGAGACGCTGCTCGCGCAGGGCTACGACGGCGTGCTGCGGATCGGGGACTCGGCGCTGCGCGAGTGGTACGGGGTGGTGGGGCCGCTGACCCCGGACACCACCATGACCTCTCTGCCGCACGCGGGCCGGGGCATCACGGTCACGGATCTGGCCGAGAGCTGGTTCGAGCTGACCGGGCACCCCTTCGTGTTCGCCGTGTGGGCGTACCACAAGGGCAACCCGCCGCCGCCAGGGCTGATAGGGGCCATGCGGACCGCGCGCCGGGACGGGCTGGGGCACCTGGCCGACGTGGCCCAGCGGCACTCGCGCCGGCTGGGGCTGCCCGTACGGGTCGTGCAGCACTACCTGTGGAACTTCCGCTACCACCTGGAGGCGCCGGATCGCCTGGGCCTGCGCGAGTTCGCGGCGAAGGCGGTGCCCGGCCACGCGGAGCTGAAGTTCGGGCCGAGGCCGGGCGACGCCGTGACTTCAAGAGAACCGGTGTAGCCCGTCAGTTCAGGCTGTCGAGCGGCCCCAGCGCCACCACGGTCAATCTATCCAGCGGGCACAGGGCCAGCACGTCCCGCACGTCGTCCGGGGTCAGGCGGGCGAAGCGTTCCACGAGTTCGGGCACCGTGATCACCCGCCCGCTGGCGAGGTATTCCATGCCCAGGGTGAACAGCCGATCCTGCGGGGTGTCGGCGCGCAGCAGCAGGTTCACGGCGTGCTTGCGGGCCGCGCGGCGCACGCTGGCCTCGGTAATCAGGCCCGCCGCGTCCCGGAGCACCTGACGGTAGCGGTCCAGCACTGTCTGAGCCCGCTCGGGGTCGCAGGAGAAGCCGCCCTCGAAAAGGCCGGTGTCGTGGTAGTCCAGGTGGCTCAGGTCGGCGGAGTCGGCCAGCCCGGTGTCCACCAGCGCCCAGTAGAGCGCCCCGCTGTCGCCGCCGATCAGGTCGGCCAGCACGGCCGCCGCCTCGCGCAGCGGGTGGGTGATGGGCAGTCCCGGCGCGGCCGTGGCGACCTGCACGCGGCTCAGGCTCTCGTCGGGGATCAGGCGCAGGCGGGCGGGGTGGGCGGGAATGGCCGGCAGCGCGGGCGGGGGCGGCGGGGAGACCGGCCAGCCCGCCAGGTGCTCCTGGGCCCAGGCCAGGATGCGCTGCGGGTCGAAGGCGCCCGTGACCACCAGGGTGACCCGGCCCGCGCCATAGCGCTCGCGGTGGTTACGGCGCAGCGCCCCCGGGCTCAGGGCGCCGACCGTGCGGGTGGTGCCCAGAATCCGGTAGCCCAGCGGGTGATCGCCCCAGTAGTCGGCGTGCAGCTCCTCCGCCACGCGCACGGCGGGCTGATCGGCGTACATGGCGATTTCCTCCAGGATCACGCCGCGTTCGGGCTCGATATCGGCCTCGCGCAGGGCCGGGCGCATCAGCTCGGTCAGGGTCGAGAGGAGTTCGCCCGTCTGCTCGGGCAGGCTGGCCGCGTGGTAGACCGTGGCCTCCTCACTGGTAAAGGCGTTGGAGTGCCCGCCCAGGTCGTCCAGGCGCTCGCCCAGCTGCGCGGCCGACAGCTCTTCCGAGCCCTTGAACAGCAGGTGCTCGATGAAATGGCTGACCCCCATCTCGCCGGGCAGCTCGTCGCGGGCGCCGGTTCGCACGAAGTAGCCGGCGGCGACCGTCTGGGCGTCCGGATCGGGGTCGAGCAGCAGGGTCAGGCCGCCGGGCAGGTCAAAGCGCTGGGGCACGGCCACAGCCGGGGAAAACACGTCAGGCATGGGGAAGCTCCTGGGGGCCGAGGGTCACGACGCTCAGGCCACGGATGGGATCGTAACCGTGCAGAAAGGTGTTCACGTCGTCCAGCGTGAGGCGGGCCAGGGACTCGCGCAGCCCGGACAACGGACGCACCCGGCCGAACAGGGCCACGTCGCGCGTGAGCCCCCCGGCCCGGCCGCGCAGGCCCTCGGCGCCGAAGGTCACGCTGGCGTTCAGGCCCGCGCGGGCACGCTCGAACTCGGCCGCGCTCAGGCCCTGGGGCAGCCGCGCGAGTTCCGCGAGCAGCACCTCCAGCGTTTCCGGGGCGCGGGCGGGCGTGCTGCCGGAATAGACCGTCAGGAAGCCCTGAGCACCCAGGATGACCGGCGAGGCGCTGACCGCGTAGGCCAGACCCCGTTCCTCGCGCACCGCCTGGAACAGCCGGCTGGCGCTGCCGCCCGACAGGGCCCCCAGCGCGATCTGCCAGGGCAGCCAGTCCGGATGGGTGGGCGCCACCCCCGGCGCGGTCAGGCTCAGGTGGGTCTGCTCGGCCTCCGGCTCGGGCACGTGGGCGCGGGCCCCGGCCTGGAAGTGGGCCGGGACAGGCGCGTCCTCGCCGAACCGCAGCTCCCCGAGCACGCCCAGAACCAGGTCGTGTGCCTGTTCGGGCTCCATGTCTGCCACCAGCCCCAGCACACTGCCGCTCTGACCGTAGCGCTGCAGGTGGGCACGCAGGCCCCCGGCATCCAGCGCGGCCAGCCCCTGCGGCGTGCCGCTGGCCGGGTGGGCGTGGCCGGCGAAGCGGGAGCCGGCCGGGCGCGGAAAGGCCGCGCTGCGGGCACACACCGCCAGCAGATCGGTGGGACTGTCCTGCAGCGCTTCCAGATCCTGCCGGGCCAGATCCAGCAGCACCGGCAGCTCGGCCTCCGGCAGCGTCGGGCGGATCAGGACGTCCGCGATCAGCGCCAGGGCCGGGCGCAGGTCGTCCGCGAGCCCACTGACACTCAGGCGGGTGGCCTCCAGGCCCACGCCACCGCCCCGCCGCACGCCCAGATCATCGAAGGCGTCCTGCAGTTCGCGGGCGCTCCGGCCCCCCGCCCCCTTGAACAGCCACTCCTCCAGCAGCCCCCCGGCGCCTTCCTGGCCGACCGGATCGTGGGCACTGCCCACCGGCAGGCGCAGATCGAAGGCGAAGCCGGGCGTGTGGCGGCGTTCGAAGGCCAGTCTCATCCCGCCGGGCAGCGTCCAGAGCTGCGCCGCCGGGGCGGGAGAGGAGGGAATCAGGCGGGCCGACACCGGGGAATTCTACCCCCACTCCCGCCCACACGCCCCCGACCATTCCCGCCCACCCGGAAGCGCGGCGCGACCCCGGGACAAAGGGTCGCGGGGCAGGCCCAGGACGCCGTCTGCCCGCCCTCCTGGCCGCTGTCTTCCAGGCACACCCGTCTCCGGATGGTGACCCCGTCCCGCTCGGGGCGCGGGGCGGAAGGAGGCGCGGCGGCCCCCCGACTGAGCACAGGTGCACTTGACCCCCGAAAGTGCATGGGTTACATTGGGAGCGTTACCACACCTGCTTCCGCACCTCCCCGACCCCTCCGGCACGTCTCTGGTGGCCGGTGGATTGCCCTCCGGATGACGCTCCCGACCGAAACCCTGCGGGTAGGCGCGGATCGGCAGCCGAGCGGGGCCAGGGACTCGGCCCTCCACCCCTCTCCCGGCCAGCCTGCTCCTGGCTGCTAAGGCGCTGGTGAACAGACCACCGTGGCCAGCCCCAGCGGCGCAGGCCACAGGATTCCAGTCGATGCGGTGCCGGTCGGTGAGGGGCGGCCTCCAGGGAGCCCGGTGGACTCTGTGAATTCGGCCATCATCCTCCGCGGTTCCAGACGGCAGTGTTTCGGTGTCTCCACTTCAGCACCCATAGCCAGCGCCACCCTGTCAGTCCTCAGCGCCCCCGGACATGCCGGGAACCCGCGCTCCCCCCGACCCCTGCGCCCACCACCCTGCGGAAGTCCGCATCAGGAGAAGCCCATGAAAAGAGCAGTGACCGTCCTGTCCGCCCTGCTGATCAGCCAGGCCAGCGCCGCCACCCTGACCCTCTGGACGCACTTCGAGCCGGCCGGCGAGATCGCCTGGGTCAAGGCTCAGGCCGCCGCCTTCGAGAAGGCGACCGGCAACAAGGTGGTCGTGGTGAGCGTGCCCTTCGGACAGATCACCGAGAAATTCATCCAGAGCGCGCCCAAGGGCCAGGGCCCGGATCTGATCGCCACCCAGCCCCACGACCGCCTGGGCCAGATGGCGGCTGCCGGCGTGATCGAGCCCATGGACCGGTACATCACCTCCAAGGCCGACCTGGACAAAACGGCCCTGAACGCCTTCACCTACCGCGGCAAACTGTTCGGCGTGCCGCTGTTCGCCGAGTCCGTGGCGCTGGTCTACAACAAGAAGCTCGTGCCCAGCGCGCCCACCACCTGGGAGCAGTTCCTGAAGATCGCCCAGGCGAACACCGGCAACGGCAAGTTCGGCTTCCTCTCGCAGCTCGACGAGCCCTACCGTTCCTACGGCTTCGTCAGCGCCTACGGCGGCTACGTGTTCAAGAACAACGCCGGCACGCTGGACACCAAGGACATCGGCCTGGACAACGCCGGCACCGCCAGGGCGCTGGGCTTCCTGAACGACCTGCGCTACAAGTACAACCTGGTGCCCGAGGGCGTGGACGGCGGCGCCGCCAAGAGCGCGTTCGTGGACGGCCGCCTGGCGATGCTGCTCACCGGCCCCTGGGACATGGGCGACATCAAGAAGGCCGGGATCGAGTACGGCATCACGACCTTCCCGACCCCTCCCGGCGCGAGCAGCAAGTGGAGCCCGTTCGTCGGCGTGCAGGGCCTGCTGGTCAACGCCTACTCCAAGAACAAGGCGGCCGCCGTGCAGCTGGCCCGCCAGATGACCTCCGCCGACGCCCAGGTGGCGTTCAACCAGGCCGGCGGACGGATTCCCACCAGCCTCGCGGCACGCGCCCGCCTGAAGGCCGACGCGGTGGTGTCGGGCTTCGGCAAGGCGATCAGCGCCGGCACCCCGATGCCGAACATTCCCGAGATGGGCGCCGTGTGGGGCCCCTGGGGCGCCGCCACCGCGCAGGGCGTGCAGAAGGCGGGGCAGCCCTACGACCAGCTGCTCAAGAAGGCCGTCAGCGAGATCTCCAGCAACATCAAATAAGGGCGGCGGGCGTGAAGGCGGCTGGGGCTCTGGAGTCCCCGCCGCCTTCACCCTTTCTTCGGTGTGCAACTTTTCACCGATTCACGTGGCCGGTGTTTACGCCACCCTGGGGGCATGAGACGGGGACTCGGCGCACTGCTCGTGCTGGCACTCCTGGCCGGCGCGGCGTACCTGCTGTGGCCGATGATCAGGAACGCCCAGCGCTACGCCGCGCTGCTTGCGGCGCCCACTCCCACCGCGCGCAGCCTGCCCAATCCGCTGCCGGGCACGCGCTTCGTGGACACCTGGGGCGGCGCCCGCAGCCAGGGCCGCCGGCACGAGGGCGTGGACATCTTCGCCAAGCGGAACACACCCATCCGCGCCACCACGCGCGGCATCGTGCTGAACGTCGGGCCGAACACGCTGGGGGGCCGCACGGTGATGATCCTGGGGCCGGGCGGGCAGCGGCACTATTACGCGCATCTGGAGCGCTACCCCGCACTCAGGCGGGGCGACTGGGTGGAGGCCGGCGACGTGGTGGGCTACGTGGGCGACAGCGGCAACGCACGCGGCACGCCGCCGCACCTGCACTACGGCATCTACGCGGCTGGCGGGGCCATCAACCCGTACGGGCTGCTGGAGCAGGACTGAGCCGCGCCCTGACGGCGGGCCACTCGGCGGCGATCACCGAGTACATCACCGTGTCGCGCTGGGTGCCGTCGGGGCGGGGCATGTGCTGGCGCATCACCCCTTCACGCACCGCGCCCAGGCCCTCGATGGCGCGCTGGGAGCGGGTGTTGAGGATGTCGGTCTTGATTTCCACGCGCAGCATCCCCTGAACCTCGAAGGCGTGGGCGAGCAGCAGCCGCTTGACGGCGCGGTTCACGGCCGAGCGCATGAACGCCGGTGCCAGCCAGGTCGCGCCAATCTCCAGGCGGCGGTGAGCGGGCCGCATCTCCATGTAGCGGGTCGCCCCGGCGTACTCCCCGCCCACGCGCTTCACGAAGGCCATCTGATCCGGGGCCTCCAGCGCGCCCGTGTAGTAAGCCCGCAGGTACGGAAAGCTGCCCATTCGGGCGTACTCCTCCCGGTGGGCGCCGGCCAGCGCCATCAGCGGCCCGATGTCCGCTTCGGTCAGCGGGCTCAGTGTCAGGTCGCCGTCCGAGAAGCTGAGGTCGTGGTGCATGGGGAAAGTGTACGAGGCGCCAGTCCCTGGGGCGGTGGAACGGGCGCAGGATCGAGGGTATGGCCGACGGCTCCACCGATCCCCCGCGAGCCGGCGGCGCTCAGGGAGCCGCCCCAGGCCGTCCGGCCAGCGGGTGACGGGTCGCTCAGCCGCTCTGGCGGGCGCTGAAGGCGTGGACGGTGTGCGAGCGGAGAACCTGCCCCGGCTCCAGGCGGAGAGAGGGGAAGGACGGCTGGTTGGGCGAATCCGGGAAATGCTGGGTCTCCAGGCAGACGGCGGCGTGACGGGCGTAGGTCTGCCCGTACTTGCCGGTCACGCTGCCGTCCAGAAAGTTGCCGCTGTAGAGCTGCAGGCCCGGCTCCGTGGTGCTCAGGGTCAGCGCCCTGCCGGTAGAGGGATCGTAGAGCGTGGCGACCTCGCGCAGCTGCGGGCCACCACCGGGCACGCCGCCCGCCAGGACGAGGGTGTGGTCGTAGCCGCCCACCACCCGCAACTGCTCGTGCTCGTCGCGGATCCGCAGCCCCAGGGTATGGGGGGTACGGAAGTCGAAGGGAGTGGCGTTGACCGGGCGCACCTCGCCGGTCGGCAGACCGCCGGGGCGCACGGGCAGGAAGCTCCCGGCCTGCACGGTCAACTCATGGCCCAGCACCCCGTGGGCCGGGTCGCCGGTCAGGTTCCAGTACGAGTGGTTGGTCAGGTTCACCACCGTGGGAACGTCCGTCTGTGCGCGGTACTGGACGTGCAGGGCGTGATCCGGGGTCAGGGTGTAGGTGACCTCGACCCGCAGGCTGCCCGGAAAACCTTCCTCACCGTCGGGGCTCAGGCGCGAGAAGGTCACGCTGGGGCCGCGCGGATCGGTGCCGGCCTCACTGTGCACTGTCTCGCCGTGCCCGGTCTCGCCATGCCACAGCCGCCGGTCGAAGCCGTGCAGGCCGCCGTGCAGGGCGTTCGGGCCATCGTTCGTGGGCACCTGATAGGCCCGGCCGTCCAGCGTGAAGCGGCCCCCCGCGATCCGGTTGGCCACGCGCCCGATGGTGGCCCCGAAGTACGGCGAGCGGGCGCGGTCGAGATAGGCCTCGGGCCGGTCGTGGCCCAGCACCACGTCGCCCAGCGCGCCGTGACGATCCGGAACCAGCAGGCTGACCAGCGTGGCGCCCACGTCGGTCAGGGTGGCCTGCACGCCGTCCGGCAGGGTGAGGGTGAACAGATGCAGCGCCTCGCCCGTGGGCGCGTGGCCCCAGTGGCGGCGCGACGCCCGGCCAGTCGGGGTGCCCATGCCTCAGCGTACGCCAAACCGCAGCCCGGCGACCACCTGATCGAGCGGCTCCAGGCCGGGGCCACGGGCCCTTGTACCGGAACCGGCGTCGTCCGGCCTTCATGACGCCCGCTGGCGCTGATACCCCAAGGCCCTGACCCGCTCCGCCCGGTCGATTCAGGGCCCACCTGCCGGCCACGGGGCGACCGGTCTCAGCCTCTGCGCCTCAGCCCCCGGGCAGGTGCGGCGAGCGGTTGACGCCGGACACGAACGCCGTGTGCGTGGCGCGGCTCAGGCGCAGGGTGGTGAACGAGGTATCGTCGAATTCGAACCAGCCGCGATCCGTCCGCAGCAGCTCGCGCAACATGGAATTGGAGAAGCCCCCGTGCGACACCACCAGCACGCGCTCTCCCCCGCCCTGCCAGATCAGCTCCAGCGCGCTCAGCGCCCGCGCCCGGATCGCCGCCTGACTCTCGCCCCCCTCGGCGGTGAAGGCGTCGAGGTCGTGCCGGAAGGCGGGCATGGGATAGCGCCGCTCGGCTTCCTCGCGGTTCATGCCCGCCAGCGGGCCGTTGTCCCATTCCCGGAGGAGGTCGGTGGGGGTCAGGGGAACGCCGATGGCGCCGGTCACGATGGTGGCCGTCTCGTGCGCCCGCAGCAGCGTGGAGCAGTACGCCCGGTCGAACTGTGGTGGATGGGCCTGCCAGTACGCGGCCAGCGCCGCCGCCTGCGCCCGCCCCTCGGCCGACAGCGGCGAGTCGTAGCTGCCCTCGTGGACGTTCTCGTCGTCGGCGCGCGAACGCCCGTGGCGCAGGAAGGTGAGGTGGAGGGAGGTCATGGTCGGGGCTCCGAAAAGCCGCCCAGCAAGGCCCGCAGCCCGGCCTCCAGACCCGTCTGCGGCTTGCCCTGGTGGAAGGCGCCCATGCCCTCCAGCCCGGCCGCGCCGTGCAGGTAGGCCCACAGCGCCACCCCGACCTCGGGGGCGCGGTCGGCCCCGACGAAGGGAGCGAGCATCGTGGTCACGTCGGCCCACAGGCCGGCGCTGACTGCCGGGTCACGCTGCGGGGCGGTCAGCAGGGCGTACAGGTGGGGGCGGCTGCGGGCGAAGTGCAGGTAGCGGTGGGCCAGCGGGGTCAGGTCGGCCAGTTCCTGGGCGCCCTCTGGAAACGCTGCCCTCAGCGCGCGCCGCAGCTCGTCGGCGCCGTGGGCGGCGAGCGCGCCCAGGAGCGCTTCCCGGTCGGCGTAGTGCCAGTACAGGGCGTTGGGGGTGACCCCCAGGCCGGCCGCCAGCGCCCGCAGGCTCAGGGCCGCCTCGCCCGAGCGCTCCAGCAGCGTCAGGGCGTGCTGGATCACCGTCTCGGCGCTGATCTTGGGCGGCTGCGGCATCGTCTCCCAGGGTAACTCTTGATTCCGTGCGTCCGATGATATACGGTGTACATCATCAAGGTATACAGCGTATATCTTGCGAGGAGGAGACCCATGTCCAGTCCCCCGCCCCCTCCACCCGTCGAGCCTGCCCCCGCGCTGACCGTGCTCCTGCTGTACACCGTTACCCCCGCCTGGCTGAGCCTGAGCCGCGAGGAGCGTCGGCAGGTCGAACAGGCGACGTTGCGGCCGCTGCTGAGCCGCTGGGCCCCCGGCGTTCGTGCGCGCCTGTACGACGCCGAGGCGTTCACGGCACGCTGCTCGGATTTCGCCGTGCTGGAGGCCAGCGACCTGCTGCAGTTCTCTTTTTTCTACGAGGCGCTGCGCGACACGGCGCTGTTCACGGTTCCCTATCTGGTCGTCAATGACCTGATCGTGGGGCTGGAGAACGGATTCCGGCACTATGAACGCCAGGACGGTCTCGAATGACGCGTCCGGCCCGCAGCGTCCTGGTCACCGGCGGCAACACGGGCCTGGGGGCCGCCGCCGCGCATGAACTCGCCCGCCGGGGCTGGGCCGTGCTGCTCACCGCGCGGTCGCCCGCAGCCGGCGAGGCGGCGGCGGGGCGGATCCGGGCGGCCGCGCCGGGCGCGCAGGTCTGGGCGCTGCCCCTGGATCTGGCCGAGCTGCGGTCGGTGGACACGCTGCTGGCGCAGCTCTGGGCTTCCGACGTGCCCTGGCCGCCCCTCCACGCGCTGATCGCCAATGCCGGCGTCCAGCACGTCAGCGCCCGTGAGCGCACCGCGCAGGGCTTCGAGGGCACCTTCGGGGTCAACCACCTGGGCCATGTCCAGCTGCTGCGGGGACTGCTGGCGGGCCCCCTGCGGGAACCGGGGCAGATCGTGCTGGTCGGCAGCGGCACCCACGACGGCCAGGCCCGGCACCTGCTGCCCTTCCCGCCGCCCTATGACCTGAAGGCCCACGAACTGGCCGACCCCACGCGCTTTCCCCAGCCGGCCGGCTCGGAGGTCGAGGACGCCCGGCGGCGCTACGCGGCGTCCAAGCTGGCGAACACGCAGACGGCGTTCCATCTGGCCCGCGACCTGACGGCGGCTGGCCGGCGCCTCCGCGTGAGCGCCTTCGACCCGGGCCTGATGCCCGGCAGCGGCCTGGCCCGCGAGTACGCTCCCCTCCAGCGGCTGCTGTGGCACCGGGCGCTGCCCCTGCTGGCGCGGCTGGCTCCGGGTTCCGCGAGCACTGTAGAGCGCTCCGGGCGTCACCTCGCCGCGCTGCTGGACATGCCTGAGGCTCAGGGCGGCGGGTACTACGTCCAGGGAGGCCGGGGGGCGGGCCCGCGCTCCGGCCACGCCTCGGCCCTGGCGCGCGACGAGGCGCGGGCCCGCGCCCTGTGGGAGGACAGTCTGGCGCTGCTGGACGGCGTCCATGCTAGCCCCTGGTTCTCGTCGCCACGATGACCCGCTCCCTGAAGCTGACGCTTAGCTCCACGCAGCTCAGCTCCGGGTAGGCGAAGAGGGCGTCCCGCTCGGCGTCCCCCTGGTACAGCGGTTCGGGCAGAGACGCGGGTGGGCTGAAGTTGTCGAATACCAGCAGGCCGCCGGGATTCAGGGCCGCGACCAGCGAATCCAGATGGATCACCTCTCGTCTGGACGGAGCACAGTCCGCGAAGATCAGGTCGAACCCGCCGCGCTCCAGACCGCCCCTCCAGTCGCCGTGCAGCACCTCGGCGCGTGGGTCGTCCCTGAGCCCCTCCCAGACGACCTCGGCGCGCAGGGGATCGTGCTCCACGGTCAGCAGGCGGGAGGAGGCGTCCATGCCGGCCAGCAGCCACGCCGCGCCCACCCCCACGCCGCTGCCCAGCTCCAGCAGGCGCCCACCGGGTTTCGAGGCCGCCAGCGTTCTCAGCAGCCGCCCCGTCTCCAGCGAGCAGGAGTGGCCGAAGCCCAGGCGCGCGGCCTCTGCGAGGGCCCGCTCGACCAGCGGCGGCCGCGCCAGGTGGGCGGGCGTCTCCCCCCGCGCCGAGAGCAGTTGCCTCAGCTGGACGTCGTCGGCCCACGGCAGCGAGCGCGGATTGACCCAGGCGACGGGGCGACCTTCCGGCGAGGGCTCCAGCGCGAGCAGGCGCAGCGGATAACAGGCCGAGTCGTTGTGGAGGATCACCGGCTCGCCCGCGACCTCGCAGCGTGCCCCGCATTCCTCCCAGGCCTCACGGATGGCCGCCTGCGCGGGCGTCTCGCCGGGGTGGATCCCGCCGCCCGGCAGTGTCCACCCGCCCCACTCCAGGCCGGTCATCAGCACGAGGCCACCTTGCTCGATCCACGCGCAGGCCCGGCCGATGCGGTCAGGCGAGGGGGAAAGGTCGATCCACTGGGCCGATGTCTGGGCCGAGGTCATGCCGTACCACCCAGCAGCAACCGGCGTACAGTGAGGCAATGAGCCGAACCGGCGCCCTGCGAACTGCGTGGCAGGAGTGTCCCAGGTGCCGCTACCCGATGTTGAGGTGGAGCACCTTGCGCCAGACACCAGAACGGCGCTGGGGGCCGCCGTCTGTCTTCGACACCTCGGAACAGCGCGCGAACAGCCTGTGGTCGTATGGGGCAGTTCTCCTGATCCGCCTGACGGCGCTGGCGTTGATCTCTGGCCTTGGCGCCGCGCTGTATGCCGTGGCGCGATCGACGGTCGTGGCTGCCGCCGCGCTGGCCTGCACTACCCTGTTTTACGTCGCGTGGAACAGTGTGGACTACAGCCGTCGCGTCCGCCGACGTCACCTCCTGTCTCGGCAGGCGCAGGACAGCGACTGGGTGTGTTCGCGCTGCCTGTCTCTGACGCAAGGTGACGGTTGACCATCCGGCCTGCCACCCGGTCTGAATGTCCAGAGGGCGGTGCCTGAAAGCCAGCCGGTGGAAACGACCTCCCGCTGCATTCACGCCGAACCGCCCAGCACCGCCAGGGCGTCGGACAGCGGGGCGCGGCGGTCACGCAGGGCGGCGAGGGTATCGCCCTGGGTCAGTCTGGATGCGTACTGCACGTCGGCCTCATGCTCATGGAAGGTCTGGAGGAATGGCCCCAGCGCGTCGTGGCCCTCATCCATGAAGCCCACCAGCGCCAGCCGCAGCGCCACCACCTGCACGGTTTCCGGCGCGCGCCCCACCCGGATCTGCTTTTTCATCACATATTCGTCGTCCGTCAGCAGGCGCGTACACCCGGCCCAGGGGTCGGGGGCCGCGTACTCGACCCCGCGGACGCCGCTCATGGCAATCGCGCCGGCGCACTGTGGGCAGGGCTGCACCGTGGTCAGCACCGTCCAGCCGTAACTGTCCGGGCGGGGCGTAGCCGACAGGTTCAGCAGGGCGTTGATCTCCGCGTGCGCGAGGTCGTGGCCGGAGATGACCCCGCCCTCCGCGCCGCGCGGCTCGCCCAGCCGGTTGCGGCCCCGCGCGATCACGTGCCCCTGAGCATCCACCACCACGGCGCCGATGGCGTAGGAGCCGTGCAGGTAGGCGTCCCAGGCTTCCGAGAGGGCAGCGACCCAGCCGGCGGAGAGCTCAGCGGGCATCCGGGCGGCGCTCACACCGGCCACGCGCCCAGCACCTGTCGTAACGCCACGATTTTGCCCAGGTGGTAGGCGGTATGCACCGCCAGGGCGCGCAGGATGTCGGCCATCGACTCACCGGGGTTGACCTCCCGGTGCAGTTCCGGCGATTCGGCCCACGCGAGTGCCCGCGCCTGACCCGAGTGGAAGGCTTCGACCAGCGTCTCCCACTCGGCCAGATCGCCAGGCGGACGCTCCGGGTAACGCTGCCCCGCCTGCCACGTCCGCTCGTACAGTTCCTCGTCGCGCCTGACCATGATGTCCTGCCACAGCGCCGCGTGCCACAGCTCGTCGTAGATGGAATGGGCCTGCACAGACGGTTTCGCGGTGACCTGCTCCAGTGTGAGACCACTCAGAAGCTTGCGCCGGTCGGCAAACTCACCGTGAAAGAGATGGTTCCACTGGTCTTTCACAGTTCCCCCCGGTTCTTCTCGATCAGGTCGTCCACGGCCTCACGCAGCAGACTGGCCTCGGTGCGGCCCAGGGCGCCCGAGAGCTTCGCCAGACGGTCGAGCTGGCTCTTGGAGTAGTAGTTGCTCTTCAAGACCATCTTGCTCTCCACGTAGATGCACGCCCGCGCCCGCCCCTCGCGCTTGGCCCGCAGCAGGGCTTCCTCGGCGGCGCGGTACAGCTCGGCGTAGACGCTGGCGTGGGCAGGCCGGGCCGCCAGCCCCACGCTGAGGCCCAGGCTCTTGGGCCAGTGCGGGTCGCGGTGGATATGAAAGTGCTTGATGACCTCGTCGAACAGGATCAGGGCGGTCTCGGCGGCCGTCTCGGGCAGGATGGCCGCGTACTCGTCGCCGCCGATGCGCCCGATCACGCTGCCGGTAGGGAGGCTGCCCGAGAGCAGGCGTTCCACACCGCGCAGCACGCGGTCGCCCTCGCTGTGCCCCAGCGTGTCGTTGAGGGCCTTGAAGTGGTCGAGATCGAGCACCGCCAGCGTCAGGGGCGCGGCTCCCAGGTCGCTGAAGGCGTCCTCGAAGGCGTTGCGGCTCAGGATGTCGGGTCGGGCAGCCATAGGGTTCCTCCTGGGGCATCACGTGGGATGGACAGACACCCACATACTCACCGTGTATATATGTCTGAACTATGACACAGGATGCATGAACGTGGAATGCGCGTGCCAGCGCACCTTGAGCGCCCCACGCTCAGATTCCCAGACTCCAGCGCTTGACATTTTTCCGGAGGGGGGCCTATTCTTGCGTGCGGAACGGCAAAAACCGCCGGGTTGTCCGGCGAGTCTATGCCCCACATCCCATATCTCACCTCAGGAGGAACCCACATGCTGAAACCTTTGGGCGACCGTGTTCTCGTGGAAATTATCGAAGAAGCCGAGCAGAAGACCGCCGGCGGCCTGTACGTCCCCGACTCCGCCAAGGAAAAGAGCCAGCGCGGTAAGGTCATCGCCGTCGGCAGTGGCAAGACCCTGGACAGCGGCAGCAAGGTGGCGCTGGAAGTCAGCGTGGGCGACACCGTGTACTTCGCCAAGTACGGCGGCACCGAAGTGACGCTGGAAGGCAAGAACTACTCCATCCTGGCCGAACGCGACATCCTGGCGATCGTCGAGTAAGGGGCGGTGAGCTGTGGGCTCTGAGCTATGAGCACCACCGCTCACGCCCAGGCACGCCCTCCTTCTCCGCCCGCACGCACCGTCAACCCTCACTTCAGGCCCGTGGCCCCTCCGAGCCCACAGCTCAGAGCCCACAGCCCTCTTTAAAGGAGCCCCACCATGGCCAAGCAACTCGTATTTGATGAACAGGCCCGCCGCGCCCTCGAACGTGGCGTCAACGCCGTCGCCAACGCTGTCAAAGTGACCCTCGGGCCGCGTGGCCGCAACGTGGTCATCGAGAAGAAGTTCGGCAGCCCCACGATCACCAAGGACGGCGTCACCGTCGCCAAGGAAGTCGAGCTGGAAGACAAGCTGGAGAACATCGGCGCCCAGCTGCTGAAGGAAGTCGCCTCCAAGACCAACGACATCACGGGCGACGGCACCACCACCGCCACCGTGCTGGGCCAGGCCATCGTGAAAGAAGGCCTGCGCAACGTCGCCGCCGGCGCCAACCCGCTGGCCCTCAAGCGCGGCATCGACAAGGCCGTGCTGGTCGCCATCGAGGAGATCAAGAAGCTGGCCGTGCCGGTCGAGGACTCCGACGCCATCAAGAAGGTCGCCGGCATCTCCGCCAACGACGAGCAGGTCGGCGAGGAAATCGCCTCCGCGATGGACAAGGTGGGCAAGGAAGGCGTCATCACCATCGAAGAGAGCAAGGGCTTCGACACCGAAGTGGACGTCGTCGAGGGGATGCAGTTCGACAAGGGCTTCATCAACCCCTACTTCGTGACCAACCCCGAGAAGATGGAAGCGGTGCTGGAAGACGCCTACATCCTGATCAACGAGAAGAAGATCAGCAACCTCAAGGATCTGCTGCCCGTGCTGGAAAAAGCCGCGCAGACCGGCCGCCCGCTGCTGATCATCGCCGAGGACGTCGAGGGCGAAGCCCTGGCGACCCTGGTCGTGAACAAGTTGCGCGGCACGCTGAACATCGCTGCCGTCAAGGCCCCCGGCTTCGGCGACCGCCGCAAGGAAATGCTGCGCGACATCGCCGCCGTCACCGGTGGTCAGGTCGTGTCCGAGGATCTGGGCCACAAGCTCGAGAACACCACCCTGGACATGCTGGGCCGCGCCGCGCGCATCCGCATCACCAAGGACGAGACCACCATCGTGGACGGCAAGGGTGAGCAGAGCGAGATCGACGCCCGCGTCAACGCCATCAAGGGCGAACTGGACACCACCGACTCCGACTACGCCAAGGAAAAGCTCCAGGAGCGTCTGGCCAAGCTGTCCGGCGGTGTGGCCGTGATCCGCGTGGGCGCCGCCACCGAGACCGAACTGAAGGAAAAGAAGCACCGCTACGAGGACGCCCTGAGCACCGCGCGCTCCGCCGTGGAAGAGGGCATCGTGGCCGGCGGGGGCACCACCCTGCTGCGCATCATCCCGGCTGTCCGCAAGGCCGCCGAGTCCCTGACCGGCGACGAAGCGACCGGCGCGCGCATCCTGATCCGCGCCCTGGAAGAGCCCGCCCGCCAGATCGCCGTGAATGCCGGTGAGGAGGGCAGCGTCATCGTGAACGCCGTCATCAACTCCGACAAGCCCCGCTACGGCTTCAACGCCGCCACCAGCGAGTACGTAGACGACATGATCGCCGCCGGCATCGTCGACCCCGCCAAGGTGACCCGCACCGCCCTGCAGAACGCCGCGAGCATCGGCGCGCTGATCCTGACTACCGAAGCCATCGTTTCCGACAAGCCCGAGAAGCCCCAGCAGGGCGGCCAGGGCGGCGGCAACGGCATGGGCGGCGGCGACATGGGCGGGATGGACTTCTAAGCGAATCTAGATAAGTTCTCAGAAGGTAGATGGGGTTGCGAAATTTCGCAACCCCATCTACTTCTCAATTAGCTTTTCTGAAATCTTTAACAACAGTTTATAATAATCCTCGATCTCCTCAGGAGTATAGACTCGCATACCATGAACAACATTGTTTCTAAATCCTCTAATTTGATGAAGGTCAATCATTTCTAGTTCTGAAATCTTGTTATCCTTCCTTAGGTTTGTCAGCATTATTTGCCAGTTTATAGGTTTCTTATATCCATCTTTGGCCGAATCTGGATATTTTCTACTTAAAGCTTCCTCCAAATCAGCCCACTTGCGTATAAATTTCCCAAGATATTCCATTCCCATATTCAATTCACCTTTATTAGATGACTTTTTTAATTTATTTTTCAAGTTTAAGTATATGTTCACATTCTTTTTATCTTCATACAAAATCACGTCAATTATTTGGTCAGCGATAGGCCTTTGCTTAATATCAAAGCTTAGATTGTCAAGATACTCTAATAGAGAAACTGGACTATTTTTATTCAACTTTTTAATCAGTTCAAACAGTAAGTCTATCCTACCCAATGCAGAGTCTTCTATATCGGCAGCATCTAGTTTATTGAGCTGATTGATTATAAATGACGCTAGGTCGTATCTAGAGTTGAATCCACCGTTGTTAGCCTCAACTCTTCTTTCAGCAGCTCTCTTTAATCTTTCTAGAGCTATCTCGCCGGCAAGAACAAGTCCGTTAAGCTCATCCAAAATAGCATATTCATCTTCGCTAAGGCTTCCCTGTAGCGGCTTATAAACTAAGTCGTGCTCAACTTCCGACCAGCCGTGCATCAATACTGAAGCCACTTGTATCTCAATTTTAGTGTCGCCGAATCTTTTATATGAGGGAAGATTATCGTCTATTTTAAGATAGACTCTATAATGTGAAGCCCAATACCCAGAAAATCTCTTAGTTACACCTGGGCGAATCTTACCCTCTTCCGGAAATGTTTTACTACTTTCAACGCCAAAATTCGATCTAATTATCTTCTCTACTTCTTCCCTATCGCTGGGAAAATAAATTGCGATCCTTAAACCAGATAAATCAACAATATCATCGTAGATTTGATCTATGCTTTGATACTTCTTTTTTGTCATTCTAGATTTTATCTTTTCATACAGCCTATCAGGGCTCTTTGCCCGATGGGTTACAATCGCGCGAATTCCACTTATAGAAATTTGACGCTCTATAATTTCAGCGGCCGTTCGTGATAACTGAGCATAGAAGTCGTATTCCTTATTATAGCGATTCAAAAATTCCTCAGCTAGTCCCACGCTTTACAGTCTGCACCACAGAAGCGTTCATTCCAAGTCACGTTCGCGTGCGAACCGGCCTACTCTTTATTTTTGAACCGGGACGCGGTGGTGTACGCGGGCTTCAGCGCCGGCCCATGCGTGCTGTCGCCGGATCTGCTGCCGCTGGCTGCCGTTGATCCGCTCGACACCGTCGATAAGCCGTTCACTACTGGTCTGGGCGTGCTCGACCGGCTGTTCATGCCGCATGTCGACTCACCGGATCATCCAGAAACCGGCGACTGTACCCGGCTTGCCGCGCAGCTTGAGACTCAGGAGGTGCCTCACTGGCGTCTGCGCGACGGCGACGTACTGGTGCGCGAGGGGAACCGCGACGAACTGCTGACCTGATGGCGGGCGGTAGGCTCTGCCCATGCTCTACGTCACCTCCGGCCTTCCCGGCACCGGCAAGTCCACCCTGGCCCGCCAGCTCGCGCGGCACCTGGGCGCCGTGTACCTGCGCGTGGATACGGTCGAGGCCGCGCTGCTGGCGTCCGGCCTGAAGGCGACCGTCGAGGGCTACCCGGTGTGTTACGCGCTGGCGCTGGACAACCTGCGGCTGGGGAGCGCGGTCGTGGTGGACGTGGTCAATCCGCTGGCGATCACGCGGGACGCCTGGGCGGGGGTGGCGCGGGAGGCGGAGGCGCGGCTGGTGAATATTGAGGTCGTCTGCTCGGACGCGGCGGAGCATCGGCGACGGGTGGAGACGCGGCGGGAGGATCAGACGCACCGGGTCGGCGAGTGGAAACCGCCCACCTGGGATTCGGTTCAGACCTCGGCGTGGGAGTTCGAGACCTGGAGCGGGGAGCGCGTCGTGGTCGACACGGCCGGGCGCACCGAATCGGAAGCCTTCATGGCGCTCCTCGCCGCACTTCCCCGGCGGTAGACCCTACTCCGTTGCCTTCGCACGGGGCTTCTTCGTCGCCGTCTCCGCCGCCTTCTTCCGCGCCGTTTTCGGCTTGGGCGGCTCCGGCTCGCGGCCGAAGGCGCTGGCGCGCACCTGATTCCAGTAGTCGGCGTGAACGCGCAGATCCAGCGCGTCCAGACTGGCGGCAAACACCGGCTCGGGCCAGAGCTGCACGGTCAGCCCCTCGGCCTCAAGCTGCTGGACGATCACGGCGAAGCGGGGGCTAGGGCTGGGCGTGGTCGCCACGACGCCAGCGCCGTGGGCCCGCGCGAAGGCCGCCACCTGCGCGGTCACGTTGCCGCGCAGGACATGTACCGGCAGCTCCTGCACGCACTCGTGGATGAAGGTCTGCCGCTTGGCGCTGATCGTCCATTCTTTCAGCAGTCCGTCGTCCCAGACGAACACGGCGGGGCGCTCCGCGTAGGCGGCCAGCGCCTCGTTGGTGGGCGAGAGGCGGTCGCCATGCACCCACACCACCGCGTCTGGCACGCTCTGCGGGGTGAGTGGCCCCTGCCAGGGCACGGCCCGCAGGCGATCCGGGGCCAGCCAGCCGGTCTCGCCGGGCGCAGCGCTCTTGCCGACAAACAGCCGCTCGGAGAGCGCCGCGTAGGTGGCGTCGAACGGACAGCCCGAGTCCGCCAGGGGGCACTCGGCGCAGTAGCGGTCTCCGGCGTACTTGAGCAGGTTGCCCCGGTTCCACAGGTATGGAAAGGCCCGCCAGGTGCTCGCCACCCACTGCCAGTTCAGGTTGTTGTTGGCCGGATCGCCGTCCAGCAGGTGCGTGATGAACCAGCTCGCCCCGCCCGGCCACCACACGCGGCGGTGGTGAATGATGTAGGACGCGAGCCACATCCGCACGTGGTTGTGCAGGTAGCCGGTCTCGCGCAGGTCCCGCGACCACGAGTCGATGCACACGGCGCCGGTCGTGCCCTGGTCGATGTCGGCGGGGAATTCGCGGCTGTAGGCGCTGTCCGGGAGGCCGGTCTTGTAGGGCTGCAGGTTCTCCCATACGCCCGCGCCGATCTCGGCGTACACGCGCGTGAAGAAGTCGTGCCAGCTGAGTTCGTTCACGTACTTCCAGGCGCGGCTGGGCGTGGGCACGCGGCGCAGCGCCTCGTCGCGCACCTCGGCCAGCGTCAGCACGCCGTGGCGCAGGTAGGGCGAGAGGCGGCTGACATGCCCGTCGAGGTGCGAGCGGTCGCGCCCGTAGGCCAGGGGATCGAGGGCGTCCAGCGCGGCCAGCGCCGCCGCCCGGCCCCCGCGCGTGAAGCCGTGGTGGTGCGGGTCGCGGGCGAACACGTCGGGGAACAGCTCGGCGACGGGCGTGTCCTTCAGGCTGGGGGGGAGGGTGGGCGGCAGGCCGGGCGGGGTCATAGGAAAGTCTGTCGCTGGCTCGCCGACACGACGGTAGGCTGGGCTGCATGTCACAGGTGCTGCTCGTGGTTTCCGGCCTGCCCGCAGCGGGGAAAAGCCACCTGGGCTCGAGGCTGGCCCATGAACTGCGCTGGCCTTACGTGACCAAGGACGACTACAAGACCATCCTGCACGAGCGACTGCCGGAGATCACGAACGCCCAGAGCGGCCCGCTGAGCTTCGAGCTGATGTACCACGTGGCGGGCGTGACCCTGGCGGCGGGCGTGGACACCGTGCTGGAGACGCATTTCTACCGGGGCATCAGCGAGCCGAGGATCGGGGCTCTGGCGCAGGCCCACGGTGCCCGGCTGGCCCAGATGTTCTGCGAGGCGCCGCTGGAGGTGCTTCAGAGCCGGCACGACGCGCGGGTGGCGTCGGGGACGCGGCCGTTCATTGATTTTCCTCTGAACTACGGCATCCTGCCTGATCACTGGTGCTGGACACCGCTTTCCCTGGACGCGCCGCTGCTGCGGGTGGACACGACAGGCCCCGACCCGCTGCCCGGCGTGCTGACCTGGGTCAGATCACTTCGCTGATTCGCTGTCGGCGGCCCCCTCGGCGGCGGCCGTCTCCTCGGGGTACTTCTGGCGCCACAGCGCCCAGCCCTCGTCGGGGAAGGCTTTCAGGGCTTCCGGGGCGAAGAGGGCGGCGCCCTCACGCTCCAGGGCCGGGTCGGGGCAGGCGATGACCTCGGTGTCCTGCATGGCGGGGTGGTTCGACCACTCGATCAGGCGGCCGGAGCCGCCCCAGGGGTCGGCGGTGGCCCACACCACGCGGCCGACCTGCAGCAGCGCGCTGGCGCCGCCGCACATCAGGCAGGGTTCCAGGCTGGTGTAGAGGGTCAGCGTCTCGGGCTCTTTGAGCTTGCCCATCTGGAAGAACAGATCCATCTCGGCGTGCGCCACCGACGACTCGCCGACGTGTTCCGGAGTCTGCTTCTCGCCCACGCGGTTGCGGCCGCGGGCCAATACCGTACCGTCCGGGCCGACCATCACGGCGCCGACCGGGGCGCTGCCGGCGGCTTTCCCTTCGCGGGCCATCGCCAGGGCCTCGCGCAGAAAATGGGAATGGTCGAGCGGAACGCGGGCGGCGGGCGGGGTCTCCTGGGTGGGCATGGGGAGATTGTCCGGGGGCCGGGCCGGGATGTCGGTGGGCCTTCCCGCTTTATGCGGCCTTGCGATGCACCCAGAGAGCGCCGGTCAGCAGCCATGAAGAAAGGAGCCCGCAGGCTCCTCTTGTGGATCGGTGCGGCGGGTTGTCCCCGGCCCCACTGTTCGCGCGCCCGTATTTTTGTGAATCCCAGAGGTGGGCGCCTCCCTCAAGTGCGTAACTGTACAACGTGGACTGCACTGCACGACCTTTTCAGGCCAGAACCATGACATTAGCATGGCAGGCCAGGTCTGTCAAATCTCTGACGGTGGTTCTGCGGCCTGCGCCGGGGAGCCCGTCGGCCGAGCCCCGCCCAGCCGCTCAGTTCACCGCCCGCTCCCGGCCTGCCCACAGGCCGGCACGCAGGACGAACTTCTGGAACTTGCCGCTGGCGGTCTTGGGCAGGTCATCGCGGAACTCGTAGCGCTTGGGCGCCTTGAAGCCGGCCAGATGGGCGCGGACGTGGGTGTCCAGCTCCTGGGGCGTGACCTGCTGCCCGGCGTGCAGGGCGAGGAAGGCGCAGGGCACCTCGCCCCACTTCTCGTCGGGCATGGCGACCACCACGGCTTCGCGCACGGCGGGGTGGGCGTACAGCACGCCCTCGATCTCCACGGAGGAGATGTTCTCACCGCCCGAGATGATCACGTCCTTGTTGCGGTCACGGATCTCGATGCGGCCGTCCGGGTGGGTCACGGCCACGTCGCCGGTGTGGAACCAGCCGCCGTCCAGGGCCCTGGCGGTGGCGTCCGGATTGCGGTAGTAGCCCTTCATCACGAGGTTGCCGCGCACCATGATCTCGCCCAGGGTCTGACCGTCGTGGGGCACGGGCCGCCGCGCCGTGTCCAGCACCTCGACCTCGCCGGCCAGCAGCATCTCGAAGCCCTGCCGGGCGATGATGGGCGCGCGGGTGGCGGTGGGCAGCGCCTCCTGCTCGGCGCTCAGCTCAGCCACGGTGATCAGCGGGCTGGTCTCAGTCAGGCCGTAGACCTGCGTGACGTGGAAGCCCAGCGCGTTCATGTCGGCGATGGTGCGGGCGTGCGGCGGGCTGCCGGCGGTGGCGACCCGCACCGGGCGCCCGAGGGTGCGGGCACAGGCCGGGTCGGTGAGCATGGACAGCACCGTGGGCGCGGCGCACAGGTGCGTGACCCCGTGGGCCTCGATGGCGTCGTAGGCGGCCTCGGCCTTCACGGCCGGCAGCGTGACATGGGTGGCGCCCACCCCGAAGGGGCTCCAGACCCCGCCCCAGCCGTTGGCGTGGAAGTCGGGCAGGGTGTGCAGGTACACGCTGTCCTGGTCGGCCTTGAAGTAGAACAGCGTCTCGATGGCGTTCAGCAGCGTATTGCGGTGCGTGAGCATCACGCCCTTGGGGCTGGAGGTCGTGCCGGACGTGAAATTGATGGTGATGGTGGCGTCCTCGTCGCTCACCGCCAGGGGCAGGGGCGAGCCGTCCTGCCCCGCCAGGCGGGCCTCGAAGTCGGCGCCCGCCGGGCCCTCGCCCATGACCCAGACCGGGATGCCCTGCTCGGCGGCCACCTCGCGCACCCGGTCGTGCAGGGACTGATCGACCAGCAGCAGTTTCACCTCGGCGTGGCGGAGCTGGAAGGCATACTCCTCGGGCATCAGCCGGGTGTTCAGCGGCACCAGCACGTGGCCGGCCCAGGGCACGGCGCTATAGGTCAGCAGGCCCGCGTGGGTGTTGGGCGAGAGCACCGCCACGTGGGCGCCCGGCGCGACCGTCGCCTGCACCGCCCGCGCGAGCCGGTACAGGCGCTCCCCCCACTGGCGATAGGTGAAGCTCGGGCCGCCGGGCTGGATCACGGCCGTGCGTTCCGGATACACGTTCAGGCCGCGCCTGACGAGATCGAGCGGGGTCAGCGGGGTATTCATGGATGGCCTCCGGGACGAGAGCTGAAGTGCAGGTGCGCCCAATCTACTCCAGCCCCGCCTGAAATCCAGCCCTGCATCTATCTCAACTCTCCCTCCATCCCGGCCCTCACCCGCGCCCAGTCGTCCCGGATCAGGTGGCAGGCGAGGCGGCCCAGCAGGCCCGGGCGCCGCCGCCCTGCCCGGTAGCGCGCCTCGATGGGCTCCAGGTCGAAGGCGTCCCAGACGCCCGCCACCGCCAGCAGGTTGCCGCCCAGCACCGGGGCGACCTCGCCGCGCAGGATGTGATCCAGTTCGGCCACATCGAACCCGCTCCGGCCCAGCCGCCGGGCAATGGCCTCCAGATCGGGCTCGGTATCCAGGAACAGTTCCGACAGGGCTTCCCAGGCGACGCGCCGCCGGGCGAGGTCACTGGTCATGAGGTCAGTCTGTCATCTCAGCGTTCAGCCCCGCACCCGCCGCTCCTCGACCCCGTACACCGCCAGCCCCGCCAGAATTCCCCAGAACGCCGCCCCGATGCCCAGCGGCGTGACCCCGCTGAGCGTGACCACAAAGATCACCGGCGCCGCGAGACTGCCCGGCCGGCTGCCCTGGAACGCGGCGGCCAGGCTGCTGCCGGTGGCGGTAAGCAGCGCCAGCCCGGCCAGCGCCGCCAGCGCCTGCGGGGGCAGGATGCCCATCAGGTGCAGCACGGTGCCGGCGAACAGGCCCACCATGATGTTGAACACGCCCGCCCAGACGGCGGCGGTGTACCGCTTCTGCGGATCGGGATGCGCCTCGGGGCCGCTGACGATGTTGGCGAGCAGCGCGCCCAGCGTCAGGTTGTGGCAGCCGAAGAAAGCGGCGCCCACGCTGGCCGCCCCACAGGCCCGCAGCACCGGGGCGGGCGCCGGCTCGTAGCCGTTGGCCTTCAGCACCCCGAAGCCCGGCACGAACTGGCCCGTGAAGGCCAGCAGCGTGAGCGGCAGGGCCAGACTGAGCGTGGCGTGCAGGCTGAAGGCCGGCAGCACGAACTCCGGGCGGGTCAGCTCGAGGGGCACGGGCGCGCCGCTCAGCAGGCCCAGGCCCGCGCTGGCGGCCACGCCGGTCACGAGGACGCCCGCGACCGCCCAGCGCGGCGCGAGCTGCCGCAGCGCGAAGAAGGCCAGGATCATCGCGCCGACCAGTAGAGGCAACTGGCCAAAGGCCTGCAGCGCCCGGAAGCCGAAGGGCAGCAGGATCGCGGCGTTCAGCGCGGCGGCCAGCGGCGTGGGAATGGCCTGCAGCGCGCGTGTCAGCGGCGGGAAGGTGCCCAGCAGGATGACCAGCAGGCCCGAGGTGATGAAGGCCCCGACGGCTTCCGGGAAGGGGACGCCGGGCAGTGCCGTGACCAGGAAGGCGATGCCGGGGGTGCTCCAGGTGCTCAGGATCGGCGTGCGGGTACGCAGGCTCAGGAGAATGCCGGTGACGCCGGTGAAGATGGCGTGCGCCCAGAGCCACGACATCGCCGTGCCCGTGCTGAGGTCGGCTGCCTGCGCGACCGAGTAGATCAGCACGTTCGGCCCCGCCCAGCCGATGATCATGGTGATCAGCCCGCTGAGCACGGCGCTGGGATGAGTGTCGCGCCAGAAGGTGCGTGCTCGGGGCAGGGCCACAGTCATGCCCGCCAGTGTGCGCCGCAATTGGACTGACTGCCAGAGCTATTGGACGGCCCATTGGCCTGCTCGTCTACACAGACGGGCGGATTGGCCTGCTACGCTCGGAGCCATGACGGCCACTGGCTCCCCTGCTACGGACGCTCCACGCTGGGCGGCGCTCCTGAGCGGCTGGCGGGACGGCGAGGGCACACTGCAGACGCGCCTGACGCACTCTCTTGAGCAGGCGGTCGGTTCCGGCCACCTGGCGCCCGGAGAGCGGCTGCCCGCCGAGCGGCCCCTGGCGGCGCTGCTGGGCATCAGCCGCTCCACAGTGGTCGCCGCCTACGACGACCTGGCGGCGGGGGGCTGGGTCACGCGGCGGGTGGGCAGCGGCACGCACGTCGCGGCCACGGCGCCCCGGCAGGCGAGCGTGCTGACCCTGCGAACGCCGCTGGCGACGCAAGGTTCGGAGGGCGAGCTGGACTTCACCATCGCCGTACCGCTGCTGGGGGATGCCCAGCGCGCCCGGATGCAGGCGGCGGCGGTGGACGCCTTTCGCGAATCGGTCTACCACCCCCACGGCCTGCCCGAGCTGCGTGCCCTGCTGGCGGGTCTCTACACGCACGATGGCCTGCCCACCACCCCGGAACAGGTCATCGTGACCAGCGGCGCCCAGCAGGCCATCTCGCTGCTGGCCGGCACGCTGCTGCGCCGGGGAGATACGGCCCTGCTGGAAACGCCCACCTATTTCGGCGCCATCGACGTGTTCCGCGCGCTGGGGGCTGAACTGCGCGGCGTGCCGGTGGGCCCGGGTGGCATGAACCCCGACACCTTCGTGCAGCTGGCCCGCGACCACGGCCCGCGTCTGGCCTTCCTGACACCCACCTTCCAGAACCCGACCGGCACGGTGCTGCCGGCGCGGGCCCGCGAGCGGCTGGCCGCCTTCATCGCCGAGACCCGGCTGCCCACCATCGAGGACGACACCCTGATCGACCTGAGCTTCACGGGCACGCCCCTCCCGCCCCGGCTGGCCGCGTACGCGCCAGGGGCACCCATCGTGAACGTGGGCTCGCTGAGCAAGCTGTACTGGGCGGGGCTGCGGGTGGGCTGGATGCGGCTGCCGGCGGCCCTGGCCCAGCCGACGCTGCAGGCCAAGACCCTGGCCGACTTCGGCGGCAGCCTGCCCGCGCAGCATGTGGCCCTGAAATTGCTGGAGGAGCTGCCGGGCCTGCGCCGGGAGCGCCGCGAGAGCGTGACCCACGCCCGCGACCTGCTGGCGGGGCTCCTGCGGACTCACCTGCCCGAGTGGGAGTTCCGCGTGCCCGAGGGAGGCCAGTTCCTGTGGGTGGAACTGCCCAGCGCCGAGGCCAGCCGCTTCACGCACCTCGCCGCCCGCTTCGGTGTTCGGCTCTTTCCCGGCGCGTCCATGGGCGTGGCGCCTCTGCCCGACCGCTTCCTGAGATTACCCTTTACCCTCGACCCGGCGCGGCTGCCAGACGCCGTGGCCCGCCTGCACGCCGCCTGGGCGGAATTCCAGGCGCGGCCCGGACAGGAACGGCTGGCGTAGCGGGGTCGGTGGCCCGCCGCCGACGCCCACCGAGAAGCTCGTCAGGCCCCGTACTTGTTCAGCTTCAGGGCGTTCGCCATCAGCAGCGGCATCAGGTCGGTGCCCCGGCGCAGGCCCAAGCTCCCCTTCTGCGCCTCTTCCTCGGTGTAGCGCGCCGCCATGTCCTTGCGGCCGTGCTCGGCGCGGATCAGCAGCGGCACCGGGTGCCAGGAGTGGCTGAGCAGCTTGCTGGGCGTGGAATGGTCGCCCACGATGGCGAGGACATCGGGCTTCAGCGCCAGCAGCTGCGGCAGCAACTCGTCGAAGAGCTCGATCTTGTGCACCTTCTCGGCGAAATCGCCATCCTCGCCAGTGGAGTCGGTCTTCTTCACGTGGAAGTAGAAGAAGTCGTAGTTCTCCCAGTGCTCGCGCAGCGCGGCGACCTTGCCCTCCAGCGCGTCCTCGTGCCCCTCGACCGGCAGCACGTCCATGCCGACCAGGCTGGCCAGCCCCTTGTACATGGGATAGGAGGCGATGCAGGCGGCCCGCAGCCCATACGCGTCGTCGAAGGAGGGGAAGTGCGGCACGTCGGAGTAGCCCCGGAAGAGCACGCCGTTGACCTGCTCCTCGCCCTGCAGGGCGGCCTCCGCGCGCTGCACGAAGGCGTTGACCAGCCCGGCGGTTCTGGCGCTGGCGTCGTCGTGCGGCTCGGCGCTCAGGGGCTGGACGCCGGTCGCCTGCGGATCGACGTCGCTGATGTTGGCGCCCAGCGCCGGGCCGCCGCCCGCGCGGAACACGACCACGAAGCGGTGCTCGGACTCGGTGTAGATCTCGACCGGCGTGCCGTCGATCTCGGGGATGGCGGCGCGCAGCCGCGCCACGATCTCGGCGTTCTTCTCGTCGCTGGGACGCCCGGCGCGGCGATCGTCCACGACCCGGCCCTGGCCCAGCGTGGCGAAGTTGCCGCGCACCGCCACGTCCCCGGCCCCCAGCTTGACGCCGATGCCCACAGCCGACAGGGCGCCGCGCCCGACGACGTACTTCAGCGGATCGTAGCCGAAGAGGCTCAGGTGGCCGGGGCCGCTGCCCGGCGTGATGCCCGCGCCCACCAGTTCCACCAGCCCGAGCTGCGAGTCGCGCGCCAGCGCGTCCAGATTCGGCGTCTTCGCGGTCGCCAGCTCGGTCTCCCCGTTCAGGGTCAGCGGCAGGCCACCGATGCCGTCCAGCACCACCATCAGGATCTTGCTGTCGGTCTTCTTGGCGAGGGTACGCACGGTCTCCAGCAGGTCGCTCATGGGCTCAGTGTACGCCGGACACTAACCAGCCCTGGTCAGGCATATGGGCAGGCACCGGAGCACGGTACGCTGGGCCATGAGTCCGGCCGACCACTGGGGCGAGTACGCCCGCAAGACCATCAAGGACCACACACCTCGCCCCCTGCTGCTGCGGGCGCTGGAGCAGAGGGGGGCCGGGCCACGGGCGGCGCGGCGCACGGCGCTCGACCTGGGCAGCGGGGCCGGGAACGAGACCCTGGCCCTGCTGGAACGCGGCTGGACGGTCACGGCGCTGGACTCGAACGCCGAGGCGCTGGAGGTCGTGCGGAGCCGCGCCGCCCCGGACGCCCGCCTGACGCTGCTCCATGCGCCCTTTCACCGCCTGCCGAGGCGCCGCTACGCGCTGATCCACGCCAGCCTGAGCCTGCCCTTCTGCCCGCCAGAGCTGTGGCAGCGGACGTGGCGGGTCATGCGGAGCCGCGTGGCCCTGGGCGGCCTCCTGGCGGCCACCTTCTTCGGCCAGCGCGACGGCTGGGCCGCGGAGCCGGAGATGTCCTTCGCCGCCCTGGAGGACGTGCCGGGGCTGCTGCCCGGCTTCGGGCTGGAGGTGCTGGAGGAGTGGGAGGGCGAGACGGCGCTCGCGCTGGGCGGCACCCACCGCTCGCACCTGATCACGGTAATCGCCCGGAGAGGCCGGGCACCGGAAGCAGCAGGCGGGGCCGCCCCGTGAGGAGACAGCCCCGTTGTGAAGCTCCGTGGGTAGGCTCAGCTGGTCGGTCGGTTCAGCGCCCGTCGATTCGGCCGTCGGCGGCGTCCAGCACGGTCTCGTCGAGGTCGCGCACCACGCTGTCGGCCTTCTTCCCGGCCTCCTCGTCGCTCATGACGGCGCGGCGGGTCGCCAGGTAGGTGCCGATCACGGCGATGGCGCCCATCACGCCCCAGAACAGCACCGGGGGCATGTGGAAGGTCGGCACGGCCGGGTAGACCTCGTGGGCGGCCTCCAGGGTCTCGACGCCCAGTTTCACGGCGATCCAGCCGACCAGCGCGTAGGCCACGTTGTCCAGCGCCGGGTACTTGTTGAGCAACTTCAGGAACACCGTGGCCGCGATCCGCATCAGGATCAGGCCGATGATGCCGCCGATCACGACGATGGTCAGGCCCTGCTCGCGCGGCATTCCGCGGGGAATCAGCGCCACGCCCGCCAGGATGGAATCGACCGAGAAGGCCAGGTCGGTCAGGTTCAGCAGCACCACGGTCGCCCAGAAGCCGCGCCCGCGGGTCTTGCCGGCCGCCTCGTCCTCGGAGTCCTTGCGCTTGGTGAAGTGCGAGATTGCCAAGTAGGCCAGGTACGCCGCCCCGAAGGCCCGCAGCCACCAGTACTCCAGGATGTAGCCGGCGAGCAGCACCCCCAGAATTCGCAGCACCACCGCGCCGCCGATGCCGTAGGCCAGGGCCTTGCGCTGCAGTTCGCCCTTGAGGTGGCGCACCATGACCGCCAGTACCAGGGCGTTGTCGGCCGAGAGCAGGCCTTCGAGCAGGATGAGGGTGCCGAGGATGGCCCAGAACTCGGCATTGATGGGGGGCATTTCCAGTCCGAACATAAACATGCCAGTGTAGCGGCCGCACGGGGCCAGACCCATCACGTGACCGACATCTGGCCTTCACCTGAGCCTCTGAGAGCCGGCCCTTAGACATCTGGCCCTCAGCCACCCCTTCAGGCCACGATCTGTCCCTGCTCGTCCAGCGCCGGGTAGGGCTCGCCGCGCTCGCGGTAGGCGGGCGCCAGGTCGGGATAGCCCCACTCGAAGGCGCGCCGCCCCAGTTCCCCCGGCGAGAGCTGCGGCGCGTCGTACATCCCGGCCGCCAGCCGCTGGCGCTGCGCCTCGAAGAGGATGGTCGCGGCGGCCACCGAGACGTTCAGGCTCTGCACCATGCCGAACATCGGGATCACGATGTTGCCGTCGGCGGCACTCGCGGCCTCGTCGCCCACGCCCCACTTCTCGGCGCCCAGCAGCACGCAGGTCGGGCGCGCATAGTCGGCCTCGCGGTAGTCCACGCTCCTGTGCGAGAGGTGCGTGGCGAGCACCTGGAAGCCGCGCCCCTGCAGCTCCCGCACGGCCTCCAGGGCGTCCGGGCGCTGCTGCACCGCCACCCACTTGTGCGCGCTGCCGCTGGTGGCCTCGTAGGTGTGGCCCTCGAACTCGGCCAGGACGCCGCCCTTGGGGGGCACGGCGTAGGCCTCCAGCACGCCCACCGCGTCGCAGGTACGCACGATGGCCGAGAGGTTGTGGGGCTTGTTGACCTGATCCATCAGCACGGTCAGGGTCGGCTGCCGCCTGCTCAGCACGCGCAGGATCTTGGCGTAACGCTCGGGAGTCATAACGAATCAGGGTAGCGCACGGGCCAGCCGGGCCCGGTCAGCCCCGCTCAGGAGGACGCAGAGAGCGCCGCCAGCCCGCGCTCCATGGCCTTGCGGTGGTGGCGGGTGTGGTAGGCGGCCATCCGCAGCCAGTCCAGGGCGTCGATCTGGCCCATGTACGGGTGGAAATACGTGCGCTCAGGGTTCGCGGGCGCGTGCACGGTCAGCAGCTCGCGGGTGGCGGCGCTGCGCGCGAGCAGGGCCTCGGGCGTCTGGTCGCCCACGGGCTCGGTACCGGGGGGCGCGACCCGCCGGCCGTCCCGGAGGACGCCGTAGACCTCGGGCGGCTGGCGGATGGGCTTGTCGGAGAGCAGCAGCCGGGCCAGTTTGCCGCTGCCCTCGTTGACCAGCACCGCGTGTTCGGCCTCCTGGGCGGGCGTCCACTCGCGGCCGGGCATGGGCGTGTGCCAGTGCGCCTGCGCCGCGCGGATGGTGGCCTCCAGCTCGCCGAGTTCCTGACCCAAGCGCTCGGCCACGAACTCGGGGGTCGGGTAGGCGGCCCGGAGAGCCACCATCTGCTCCTGGGCATTGAGAGAGGGCTGGGTCATGGGGTCAGTGTAGGGCAGGCCACCCTCAGGCCCGCCGGAACAGCGCCGCGCCATCGGCCCGGCGGGTCTCCAGCAGCTCACCCCGCGCCGCCAGCTCCTCCACCAGGGCGCCGGTCTGGTCGAGCAGCAGCAGCGCCTGCACGGCCTTCAGGCGCGGGTTGACCGCGTGGGTCAGGTCGTGGACGGTCATGGGCGTGCCTGCTGCGTCCAGCACGCCGCGCAGCTTGCCCTCGTAGCGCTCCCGGAGCTGCCGAACCCGGCCGCGCCAGTCCGGCATCGGGCCGTCGTGGCCGCCCAGGGCGAGGCTCACGCCCTCCAGGGCCTCGACCTTCCGCAGCGAGGCCAGGTAGTTCGCCAGCCCCGCGCCGGGCTGCATCCGCTCCGGCATCAGCGGCGGGGAGTTACGCGGCAGCAGGTGGTCGGCGCTGAGCAGCAGGTCATCCAGGCGCAGGCAGATCTGCGAACCCTCGTGGCCGGGCGTGTAGACGACCGTGAAGAGACCGTCCAGCAGGTCTCCATCCTGCACGGGCGTGGCGACCTCGACTCCGCTGGGCAGCATCAGGTTCCCGGCGCGGCGGCGCATCCGTTCGGCGTACTCAGTATGGATACCGGCCCAGGTCAGGTGGGCCTCGATAGCGGCCAGCCCGGCCTCCCGGCGCTCCTCGGGGCGCTCAATGGTCGGCACGGCCCGCGCGTGCGCGGCGACCGGCGCGGCGCTCAGGCCGCGCACGAAGGGCAGCCCCGCCACGTGATCCGTGTGCGGGTGCGTGATCACGACGCGCGCGAGGCCGTCCCACGACCACGCCTCGCCGTACCCGGTTCGCACCCCGTCCAGGGCGGCCAGCAGGCCCTGGGTGCTGCCCTCATGGCTGCCGCCGACATCGACCAGGGCCGTGTAGGCCGGCCTCGCCGGGTCGCCTACCACGATCAGGAAGGCGTTGGCCGGCAGGTGCGGGAAGGCGAGCAGCGGCAGGGTATAGACCCGCGCTCCGCTGGAGGTGACGTGCCGGGTGGGCGACGGGAGGGTCATCCCGACCCTGGGGCGGAGGGGGCAGCGGGCAGCGGGGGCATGGAACGCAGTCTGCCGCCTTCCACCCCTCATATCGACCTCAACCGATTCCAAGCCCCAGCGGTGAATCCATCGGACTGGCTGTCCACCGCTCCGGTTCGACGTTTTCTCTCGCTCGCTCTCTGCCGCAGCCGTACCCGTCCGCGCGGCTTCGATTCAGCTGGGTGCCGGCTCCTCCCCGGCCCATTTGCGGGCGTAGGCGTCGGCGTCGAATTTGCGCCTCAGGCCGCCGGCGGTCATGGAGCGCACCATGCCGAAGATCGGGCGGGTCTGCCAGGGGCGGTCGTGCAGGCCGAACACCCAGCCCATGCCGGCGTAGGAGTTCGGGTTGCGGCCGTCCTGCTCGTAGCGGTTGTTCAGCCAGACCATCGTGTCGTAGGCCACGCCGGGCGTCGGCGACCATTCCAGGATCTTCTTGCCCCAGTACATCCGCATGTAGTTGTGCATCCGGCCGGTGCGGGTCATCTGGCGCTGGGCGGCGTTCCAGTAGGGGTCGTGGGTCTGGGCGGCGTCGAACTCCTCACGGCTGTACAGGGACTCGCGCCGGTCCGCGGCGTGCTCCTGCAGGGTGGCTTTCGCCCAGGCAGGCATCCCGTCGTAGCGGTCGTAGGCGGGGTTGAAGGTCGTGAGGTTGAAGCTCAGTTCGCGGCGCACGATCAGCTCCTCCAGAAAGGAGTCCACGCCCGGCCCGGCGTGCTCGCGGGCCGCCAGGGCGGCGCTCAGCGGCGAGAGGTGCCCGTAGTGCAGGTAGGCGCTCAGGCGGCTGCTGCCGTCCACGTTGGGGTCGTTGCGCCGCCGGTCGTAGGCGTCGAGCTTGCGGGTGATGAAGTCCTCCAGCATCTCCAGCGCCGCGTTCTCGCCTCCCTCCTCCTCGCCCGGCGGCACGGACTGATCCAGCGGCAGGCCGCGCGCCACGCCGGCCGGGTCGCTCACGTCCAGTCCGCCCTCCCAGTCGCGGGTCTGCCGCCTCAGGTCGTGGGCCTCCAGCGGCACGAGGTAGTCGCTCAGCAGGCGGTGGATCTTGGGGCGGATGGTGCGGGCGGCGTATTCCTGCTTGCGGCTGACCACGTGGACGGGAATCACGGGCTCGGACTCGACCTGTACGAAGGGCACCTCCAGCCGCGCCCGCAGCCACTCGCGCCACTCGCGGTGAATCCGCATGTAGCCGACATCGGTCACCACCAGCGCGGCTCCCTCGCCGGCCGTACTCAGCACGACCTCCGGCGGCGAGCCCAGGCCCACGCGCAGCGGAATCCCGCGCGCCGCGAGGTTCGCCTTCAGGTCGCGCAGGCCCTCCAGCAGGAACTGGTAGTGGCGGGCGTTCGCCTCGGGATAGCTGGGGGTCAGGCCGAACACGGCCACCAGAGGCAGGCCCAGGCGGTTGGCCTCCCGCACCGCGTATTCCAGGGCGTGGTTGTCGCGCGTGCGGACGCTGGTCTGCGCCCACAGCAGGACGAAGCCCTTCCTGACGGGCTCGCCGGGGCGCAGGAGCTGGATGCGCGTGTCGTGGATCATGGCCCCTTTGTAGCGGAGAGGGGGCATGGGGATGGTATGCGGGCTGGCTGTTCACCGCTGTCGGGATCACGGGGAACAGGGTGGTAGCGTGCCGGGGTGAACGTGCTGCTGATCCGCCACGCCCAGTCGGTGAACAATGCCCTGGAAGGGCGACCGGACTCTCTGGAGGCAAGGCAGGCCGATCCGCCCCTGACCGCTCTGGGGTGTGAGCAGGCGCGGCGACTGGCGGACTGGTCGCCCACGGATGACCTCTGCCGCCGGATCACGCACCTGTATTCCAGCCTCACCACCCGCGCCGTGCAGACGGCCGCGCCGCTGGCCCACGCGCTCGGGCTGGACGTGCAGGGCCTGACGGACGCCTACGAGTGCGGCGGCCTGAGCACTGGCCCGGCGGGAGGGTTCACGCCGGTCGCCGGACGCGACCACGACTCGCTGCTGCTGGACTGCCCAACCCTCCTGTGGCCGGCAGAGATTCAGGGCCAGGGCTGGGACGGCGGCTGCGAACCCTGGGACAGCACCGGCTTTGCCCGGCGGGCGGCCCGCGTCACGGCGCGGCTGCGGGCGACCGGGGGGGCCGACGTGATCGCACTGATCACCCACCATGACTTCGCCCAGCACCTGATCGCTGACCTGCTGGGCCTGCCAGAGCTGGACGGCGAGGCGCCGACCTTCCGCCTGAACAACACCGCCACCGCCTATATCGAGGTGAGCGCCGGTCCTGCCCCAACGGAACGCCGCGTGCTGCACTGGCTGGGGCGTGTGGCCCATCTGCCCCCAGAGTCCGTGACGCGGTGACCCGACGTGAATACGCCGGACGCTTCGCGGCCGTTCGTCCCTGCCCTCACCCCTGGCCGTTCGGCAACCGCCGCACCGGCAGCCGGGCCCAGCCGCGCCGCGAGAGCCAGCGCAGCAGGGTGACCACCGCCGAGCCCGCGAACTGCGCCTGGAAGGGCGTGACGTGCGGGTGCAGCGCCCAGACCGTGAAGGCCCCGGCGGCGGCGGCCGTGGCGTACAGCTGGTCGCGGCGGTACATCACCTCCGGCACCTCGTTGGCGATCAGGTCGCGGATGATGCCGCCGCCCACCCCGCTGAGCATCCCCGCGAAGATCACGCCCAGCGGCCCCAGCCCGAAGTTGATGGCCCCCAGCGCCCCCGAGGCCGCGAACAGCGAGAGCCCCACCGTGTCGAAGATGCTCAGGGTGCGCTCGAAGCGGGCCAGCCGCTCGCCGAAGGCGAAGGCCAGCGCGGCGCCCAGCAGGGCGGCCCACAGGTAGGTCTCGTCGCGCAGGAAGAGGGGCGGGGTCTGGCCGGTCAGGGTGTCGCGGATGGCCCCGCCGCCCACCGCCGTGACGCAGCCCAGCACCAGCACCCCGAACAGGTCGAAGCGTTTCCGAACCGCCAGCAACGCCCCCGAGAGCGCGAAGGCCACGATGCCGGTCAGGTCGAGCCAGCGCAGCCCCACCTCCAGCGTGATGGGCGCCCACTCCAGTTCATGCACAGCCCCCACTGTAGCGGCCCGCCCCCACGCCGCCAGGTTTGGCTATGCTGGGGGGCAGGGCGCCGACCGGTCTGGCGCTGACGGGCGGGGCGCCGGGACGGATGCACGGGACTGGACACCCGGCCACGGCTCCCTGGCCCCCACGCGACGGTTCGCCCTCATCTGACTGTTAAACTGGAGTATCCCACCCAGCCCATCCGGAGGCCATTTGCGACCCCTGCACGTTCACTTTGTCGATGACAACATGGCCGACCTCATGCTGACCAATGAAATTCTGGAGTCGCACGCCGATGTCGTGGAAGTCAGCACCAGCCTCAGCGGCCCCGCCGCGCTGGAATTCCTGCGCGACAGCCGCAATTCCCGCCCGGACGTGGTGGTGCTGGACATCAACATGCCCGGTCTCTCGGGCTTCGAGGTGCTGGCGGCCATGAAGAGCGACCCGGCCCTGGTGGATATCCCGGTCGTGATGCTCTCGACCTCCAGCAACCCGCGCGACGTGGCGCAGGCCTACACCCTGCACGCCAGCTCCTACCTCGTCAAGGCGCACGATTTCCAGCAGTTCGTGCAGCAGATCGAGGCCTTCATCACCTACCTGCGCCAGACCCGCCTGACCCACTGGCCCAACGCCATGACCGACGCCTGAGCGGCGGAGGCGCGCCGCATCCGGCACCTTCGGCACACACTTCCGGCTCTGTTCAGGGCAGAATATGAGGGACATGGCACGAGTAAAAACGAAAGACGCCGCGGGCACCCAGCCCGCCCCCCCTTCGCCCCACGCCCACCTGGACGCCTTCGACGCCCTGATGGCGACCGCGGCCGTGGACAGCCAGATCCGTGCGCTCGCCGAGAGCGGCGCCGACACCCAGACGCTGAACGCCGCCCTGACCGAGGCCTTCGTGCAGGCGCAGCGGCGCTGGGGCCTGGGGCTGCACCACCTGCGGCACGCCGCCGAACTGACCGTGCGCGGCGAGCAGCCCGATATCGCCCTGCTCACCGACGGGCAGCTCACCGCGCATGTCAGCGAGGGCTCGGCCGCGATCGCCGCCGCCTACGCGCCCATGCAGGCCCTGGACGAACGCGGCCTGAGCCTGTGGGGCGCCCTGCCCGACGGCCACCGGGTTCCGGCCGACGTGCCCTTCACGCACCTGAAAGCGCTGATCGAGGACGCCCGCGACTTCGAGACCCACTGGCTGAGCGGCCGGGGCGGCACCTTCAGCCGCGTCTGGCGCTCGGGCGAGACGCTGTTCGTGGAAGTCGCCCGCCCCGCCTCGCCCCAGGCCGCGCTCTCCGACGCCGCGTGGGACGTGATCACCGGGATCAAGGATCGCACCTTCCAGCGTGAGCTGATGAGCCGCAGCGAGGAAGTGGGCCTGCTGGGCGCCCTGCTGGCGGCGCGGCACGCGGGCGCGGGCGCCAACCTCGCCCGACTGCCCGAAGCCCACTTCACCGTGCAGGCCGCCGTGCAGACCCTGGAGGGAACCGATGGCCGCAGCGCCGAAGGCTACCGCGCCCAGATCCGCAACGCCCTGGCCGAACTGGAGGACTACCAGTCCGGCGCCACGCGGCAGCTCGCGCAGGTGCTCAAGCACGGCCTCCGCAGCCAGTAAAGGGAGGCCAGGAGAGGAAGGCCGGCGGGACGACTGCCGGCTGGGCTCTGCTGTCCGGACATGGGTGAAATCCCAGGCCACGCGCCGCCCCCCTGCACTACCCTGACCCCATGACCGACGCTGCTTCCCCCGCCGCTGCCCCGCTGCCCGCCTTCCTGCGCCTCGAACCCCGCTACTACCCCCGGGTGTGGGGAGGCGAACAGCTCGCGCCACCGGCCGCCGACGGCACGCCGGTCGGGGAGGCCTGGATCGCAGACGGGCAGAGCGTGGTGCAGGGGGGGCCACTGGCCGGACAGACGGTGGACGCCCTGATGACGGCCCATCCCGGCGAGCTGCTGGGGAGCGGCCTGGACGCCGCCCAGGGCTTCCCGCTGCTGATCAAGCTGCTCGACTGCCACGACTGGCTGAGCGTGCAGGTTCACCCGAACGACGCCCAGGCACGCGAGATGGTGGGGCCGGCGGAGCGCGGCAAGACCGAGGCCTGGCACATCCTGCGGGCCCAGGAGGGCGCCGAGCTGCTGGCCGGCGTGACCCCCGGCACCTCGGCCCAGGCGCTGGCCGACGCCATCCGGGGCGGTGAGATCCTGACCTTGGCCCAGCGCCGGGCGGTGGAGGCCGGCGACACGGTGTTCATTCCAGCCGGCACCCTGCACGCGCTGGGGCCGGGCCTGCTGCTCTACGAGGTGCAGCAGGCCAGCGACACCACCTACCGGGTCTTCGACTGGAACCGCCCCGTCAGTGCCGGCCGGAAGCTGCACACCGAAGAGTCCGTGCGCGTGACCGACCCACAGCAGCAGGGCGAGTATCACCCGGTCGGCGAAACTGGCGGGCTGGGCGAGCTGGTGGGCAGCGAGTACTTCGTGCTGCGCGGGGTGCCCGGCGACCAATCCCAGGACAGCGCGGGCCGCGTCCAGCTGGTCACCACCGTGGAAGGGAGCCTGACCCTGGAGGCCGGTCTGCAGTCGCTGGAGCTGCCGCTGTACGCCACCGCGCTGGTGCCCGCCGCTACCGGCCCGTACCGCCTGCTGGGCGAGGGCCGCGCCCTGGTGGCGACGCCGGGCGAGGGCTGAACGGAGAGAAAAAAGGAGGGCCGGGCATTCACGCCCGGCCCTCCCCCTTTCTCCTCAAGCCTTAGCGGCGTCCACCACGGCCGCCCCGGCCCCGGGCCGGCTGCGGGCCGACGCGCCCGGCGCCGGTGCCGGCGGGCGACGAAGCGCCGGAGCGGGTGCCTCCCGCGTCGCCGGAGCGGCTGCCCTGGCCAGAGGCTCCACGGGTGTGCCCACCGCCCTGGCCCGAAGCACTGCCCTGGCCGCGCGGCGAGTGCCCCCCCTGACCCTGCGGGCTCCGGCCGCCGCCCTGCCGCTGGCCGCCACCGCCGCCGCTGCCCTGGCCCTGTTTTTCCTGGATGGCGCGGTCGATCTGGCTTTCCTCGCGGCTCAGGGGCGGATGCAGCGCCTCGGGCAGGCCCCGGCGCACGGTCTGCCACAGGCCGCGCTGTTCGGGAATCAGCAGCACGAGGTTCACGCCGGGGCGCCCGGCCCGCGCGGTGCGCCCGGAACGGTGCACGTGATCCTCGGAGGTCGAGGAGACGTCCATGTGGATCACCATGCGGACTTCGGGCAGGTCGATGCCGCGTCCGGCGATGTCGGTGGCGATCAGGATGCGC
Organism: Deinococcus koreensis; assembly: GCF_002901445.1. Taxonomy (NCBI): domain Bacteria; kingdom Thermotogati; phylum Deinococcota; class Deinococci; order Deinococcales; family Deinococcaceae; genus Deinococcus; species Deinococcus koreensis. The sequence continues at coordinate 1,848,974 of NZ_PPPD01000001.1, read as the reverse complement.
GACTTGCCCTCGCGCAGCAGGCCCATGGTGTGCTCGCGCTTCTTCTGATCCATGTTGCCCTGCAGCGGGCTGACGATCTCACCCGGCAGCATGGCCGCCAGCCGCTCGGCGCGGCGCTTGACCAGCGCCTTGGTGCGGCAGAAGATCACCACGCAGCCGCCCGGGGCCTGCAGGGCGTCACGCGCGTGGGTGGCGGCCACGTCCAGCACCTCGTCGCGGGTGGTGTTCAGCAGCAGGTGGGTCGCGCCGGTCGCGCCGCCCATCACGTCGCCCTCGTGGCCGGCGGCGTCGGCGTGGCGGGCCGGGGCGATGTCGATGCGCTCGGGCCTGTCCATGAAGCGCTCGGCCACCGAGCGGATCTCAGCCGGGAAGGTCGCGGAGGCCATCGCCAGCTGCAGGTGGGCCTGGCCGGTCTGGGTCTGGGCGGCGCGCAGGATGTCGCCCACGTCGCGCAGGAAGCCCAGCGAGAGCAGCTCGTCGGCCTCGTCCAGCACCACGTATTTCAGGCCCGCCAGGCTGAGTTCCTGTCGGGTGATGAGGTCTTTCAGGCGGCCGGGGGTGCCGGCGATCAGGCCCTTGCCGGTCGCCTCGGTGCGGGTCTGGCCGGGCGTGATGCCGCCGGTGATGCGCCCGGCGGGCATGCCCAGTTCGCGGGCCACGTCGCGGATCTGCACGGCGAGCTCGCGGGTGGGCGTGACCACCAGCACCTCGGGGCGCATGCCGCGCACCGGCCGCATGCCGATGCCGCGCGCGGCGGCCGGGATCAGGAAGGCCAGCGTCTTGCCGCTGCCGGTGCGGGCGGTGGTGATCACGTCGCGGCCGGCCAGCAGGGCCGGAATGGCGCCCTCCTGCACGGGGGTGGGCGTGCGGCTGCCCAGCATGGCGCGCCAGTCGCGCACGGCGGGGGCCTCGCTGTGGTCAGCCCCTTCGCGGCGCTCACCGACGCGCCGGGGGGGGCGGTCGGGCTGGGCATTCCGGTCGGTGGAGGCGGGACGGGTCGGGGCAATCTGCTGTTCTTTGGTTCGGGTCATGGACATCCTGTTGGGCGCCCGCAGGGGCGGGCCGCACGTGGCGGCATAGTGTGAGAAAGGTCGTGCTGGCCGGCAACATCCGGTTCGATGTGCGGGCGTGAACGTCCCGGCAGGGCCCTGCGGCGACCTGCCACGCTCTCCCATCATGCCCTAAACAGTGGCCGCTCACCCTGTGCCGGGCACAGTCGGGCCGACCGTCACGGCCCCAGTCACACCCCCGGGCACCTTCCTGCCCTGGGGCCTCTTGGCGCCGGGCGGCGCACCCAGGGGGCCTCGAAGGTCGGCTACCAGCCCGCCTGGACAACTCCAGTCTCGCGCCGGTACCGAGAGGCGGGTGTGGGCTTGCCAAGTCCGGACGTCGGTGTTATGGTTCGCCATAACATTTACAGATTTGTTATGGACGTTCTGGAGGTAGGGCTATGAACAGACTGTCACGTGCCACGCTCGCGCTCGCCGCCGCACTCAGTGTTTCCCACTCGCTCGCCGTGACCCGCGGCGGACAGCTGGTGTACGGCCGCTACGCCGACTCGCTGTTCCTCGACCCCGTGCTGAACGACGCCAACCTAGACATCTGGATCCTGACCAACCTCTACGACACCCTGCTGCAGCCCACCTCCGACGGCAAGGGCGTGCAGCCCGGCCTCGCCAGCCGCTACGCCGCGTCGAGTGACGGCAAGACCATGACGCTCACCCTGCGCCCCGGCCTGAAGTTTGCCGACGGCAGCCCGCTCACCGCCGCCGACGTGAAGTGGTCGCTCGACCGCGCCCGGCAGCCCGAGGCCGGCGCCTGGAGCTCCTCGCTGGCGAGCATCGACTCCATTGCCGCCAGCGGCCAGACCGTGACCCTGAAGCTGAAGCGCCCCGATCCCACGCTGCCCGCCGCGCTGGCGACCTTCAACGCCGCGATCATGCCCCAGAAGCTGTTCACGGCGGCCCCCGGCAAGAACGACGCCGAGAAGGCCAAGGCCTTTGCCGAGAAGCCCATCGGCTCGGGCCCCTTCGTGCTTCAAGAGTGGAAGCGCGGCTCGTACATGGTTCTGAAGCGCAATCCCTACTACTGGAAGAAGGGCGAGGACGGCAAGGCGCTGCCCTACCTCGATTCCGTGCGCTTCGAGATCATCCCGGACGACAACACCCGCATCCTGAAATTGCAGGCGGGCGAGCTGCAGGGCGCCGAGTTCATTCCCCTGAGCCGCGTGGCCGAACTGAAGCGTGACCCGAAGCTCGACATGATGCTGTACCCCTCGACCAAGGTCAGCTCGATCTTCATGAACAACCGCCCCACCCTGAAAAACGGCAGCGAGAACCCGCTGAGCGACGTACGCGTGCGGCAGGCCCTGAACTACGCCACCAACAAGGACGCCCTGATCCAGGTCGTGACCTTCGGCACCGGCAAGGTCATGAAATCGTTCATGTCGTCCACCACGCCGCTGTACGACACCAACCAGAAGGGCTTCCCGTACGACCTGGCGAAAGCGAAGGCGCTGCTGGGCGCCACCAAGTACAAGAGCGGCTTCGAGGTCAGCGTCATGGCGACCAGCGGGAGTGCCGACGACCTCGCGCTGCTGACCGCCATGCAGCAGATGTGGGCGGCCATCGGCGTGAAGCTCAAGATCGAGCAGCTCGACGCCGCCACCAAGACCGCCCGCTACCGCGCCAACGATTTCCAGATGCGCACCGGGGCCTGGACGAACGACATCAACGACCCCTCGCAGATCACGACGTACTTCGCGGTCTACGACAACATCGAGTCCGTGCACACCGGCTTCAAGAGCGCGGAGATCGACAAGCTCTTCGAGCAGAGCCAGCAGGAGCTCAGCCGCGTGAAGCGCGCCTCGCAGTACCGCCGCATCCAGACCATCTACCAGCAGGCCGCGCCCATCGTCTACCTGTACGAGACCCCCTACCCGGTCGCGCTGCTCAAGAAGGTCAACGGCTTCGTGCAGATCCCGCTGGGCAACAACATCTTCGCCGGCGCCTGGCTCGACAAGTAAGGCTGGGCCCGTCCAGCCGGCGCCCTCGTCCGCGCCCTTCCCTACCCTTTCCGGCCGCCGCGACTCCCAGTGCGGCGGCCGGGAGCTGGAGGTGTCATGCACACCACGTACGTCCTCAAGAGATTGCTGCAGATCATCCCGACCTTCCTGGCGGTGATGCTGCTGGTCTTCTTGCTGGTGCGCCTGCTGCCGGGCGACCCGGCGAGCGCCATCCTGGGCGACCGCGCCACCACCGAGATCGTCGAGCGCACCAACCGCGAGCTGGGACTCGACCAGCCGCTGCCGGTGCAGTTCCTGATCTTCGCCCGGAACCTGCTCTCGGGCGACCTGGGCGACTCCATCAGCCTGAAGGTGCCGGTCATGCGGCTGATCCTGGAGAGGCTGCCGGTGACGCTGTTCCTGACCGTGTACGCCGCCGTGCTGGGCGTGCTGATGGCGCTGCCGCTGGCCGTGCTGGCCGCCGTGCGCCGCAACACCTGGATCGACGGCGTGATCCGGGGCGTCTTCCAGGTCGGGCTGTCGCTGCCGGTGTTCTACGTGGCGCTGCAGCTGCTGACCCTGCTGGGTGCGCGGCTGGGCTGGTTCCCCATCGGCGGCTACGGCGAGGGCTTCGGCGGGCACCTGTACCACCTGTTCCTGCCGGCCCTGACGCTGGGGCTGAACCTGGCGGCGGTGCTCGTGCGAACGCTGCGATCGGCGGTGATCGAGGTGCTGACCGCCGAGTACGTGGAGTTCGCCCGCGCCAAGGGGATGCGCCCGCGGGTGATCCTGAGCCGCCACGTCCTGCGCAACGCGCTGATCTCGACCGTGACCCTGCTCGGCCTGAACATCGGCGCGCTGATCGGGGGCGCGGTGATCACCGAGACGGTCTTCGCCATTCCCGGCGTGGGCCGCCTGATGGTGGACGCCATCTTCGGCCGCGATTACCCGGTCATCCAGGGCCTGACCCTGACCTTCGCGGTGCTGGTCTCGCTGGTCTTCCTGATGACCGACCTCCTGCACGCCCGCCTCGACCCCCGCACGGAGCTGAGCTGATGTCCCTGCTGACCACTTTCAGGAGCCCGGCATGACCGCCGTCACGACCGTCCCCGCCGCCCCGGCCCGCGCCCGGCGCTGGCCCAAGCCGACGCTGCTGATCGGCCTGACACTGCTGGCCGTGCTGATCGTCGCCGCGCTCTTTCCCGCCGCCCTGGCCCCGCACAGCCCCACCGACTTCGACTACGAGGCGATCCTGCAAGGGCCCACCGCCCGGCACCCTTTCGGCACCGACAACTTCGGCCGCGACGTGCTCAGCCGGGTGATCTACGGCACGCGCATCGACCTGCAGATCGCGCTGTTCACCACCCTCTTCCCCTTCGTGTTCGGCACGCTGCTGGGCGCCCTGACCGGCTTCCGGGGCCGCTGGGCCGACGCCGTGGTGGGGCGGATCGCCGACCTCGTGGTGGTCTTTCCCTTCCTGGTACTCGTCATCGCCATTGTGGCGGTGCTGGGGCCGGGCCTGACCAATATGTACATCGCGGTGAGCGCGGTGGGCTGGGTCAGCTACTGGCGCCTGACGCGCGGCGAGGTGATGAGTCAGAAGAAGGCCGAGTACGCGCAGGCGGGCCGGGTGCTGGGCTACAGCCCCAGCCGCATCCTGCTGCGGCATATCCTGCCCAACGCGGTCACGCCGGCCATCGTGTACCTGATGACCGACATGAGCCTGGGCATCCTGCTGGGCGCCTCGCTGGGCTACCTGGGCCTGGGCGCGCAGCCGCCGACCCCGGAGTGGGGCGTGATGGTCGCCGACGGCAAGAACTTCATGGCCACCGCGTGGTGGATCTCGACCTTCCCGGGCCTGGCCCTGACGCTGGCCGGCGTGACCTTCTCGCTGATCGGCGACGGGCTGGCCGACGCCCTGAGGCCCCGCGCATGACGGCGCTTCTGGAACACGGCGCCGCAGCGACGACAGGCACGCCGCTGCTGAGCGTGCGCGACCTGAACGTGCGGATTCCGACCCCATCGGGCACCCTGCACGCGGTTCGCGGCGTGAGCTTCGACCTGCAGCCCGGCGAGATGCTGGGCGTGGTGGGCGAGAGCGGGTCGGGCAAGAGCGTGACCCTGCGCGCCCTGCTGCGGCTGCATCGCCCGCCCATCCAGACCAGCGGCGAGGTGCACTACGGCGGTCAGAACCTTTTGACTCTGAATGACCAGGGGCTGCGCGGCGTGCGCGGCGGCCAGATCAGCCTGATCTTCCAGGAACCCATGAGTGCCCTGAACCCCGTGCTCACGGTGGGCGAGCAGATCACCGAGAACCTGCGCGAGCACAAGGGCCTGCGTGGGCGCGCGGCGCAGGAGCGGGCGGCCGAACTGCTCGACCTGACCGGCATTCCCAGCCCCCGCGCGCGGCTGTCGGACTACCCGCACCAGTTCTCCGGCGGCATGCGCCAGCGCGCCATGATCGCCATCGCGCTGGCCTCCGAGCCCCGGGTGCTGCTGGCCGACGAGCCCACCACCGCGCTGGACGTCACCATCCAGGATCAGATCCTGCGGCTGCTGCTGAAGCTGCGGAGTGAGCTGGGCATGGCAGTGATCCTGGTGACCCACGACCTGGGCGTGGTCGCGCAGACCTGCGACCGGGTGGCGGTGATGTACGGCGGCCGCCTGATGGAGACCGCGCCGGTGACGGAGCTCTTTCGCCAGCCGCTGCACGCCTACTCGCTGGGCCTGCTCCGCAGCCTGCCCGGCGTGGGCGCCCAGCGCGTGCCCCTGGTGCCGATCCCCGGCGGCCCGCCCGATCTGCGGGTCACGCCGGGGGGCTGCGCCTTCCATCCGCGCTGCGCCTACGGGGACGACGCCTGTCTGGGGGCCGAGCCCCCGCTGGTGCCGGTGGCCCCTGGCCGCGACAGCGCCTGCGTGCACGCCGACCTGTTGCCGCCTCCCGGGAGCGTGGCATGAGCGCCCGAACTGAGACCCGCACGCCCGACCGCACCACCGCAGACACCGTGCTGGAGGTCAGTGGCCTGACCAAGACCTTCCCGGCGGGTCAATCGCTCCTGGCGCGCCTCCGGGGCCAGCCCAGGAAGGTCGTGCAGGCCCTGACCGACGTGCACCTGAGCGTGCGCCGGGGCGAGACGCTGGGCATCGTGGGCGAGAGCGGCTGCGGCAAATCCACCCTGGCCCGCACGCTGGTGCGCCTCTACGACGCCGACTCGGGCAGCGTACGCTACGACGGGGCGGAGGTCACGGCCCTGCAGGGGGCCGCGCTGCGCGCCTACAACCGCTCCGTGCAGATGATCTTTCAGGATCCCTACTCCAGCCTGAACCCGCGCATGACCGTGGGGCAGGTGCTGCGCGAGGTGCTGGGCGTGCACCGCATGCGGCCCCCAGGGCAGATCGAGGCCCGCATTCGGGAACTGCTGACGCTGGTCGGGCTGCCGCACGAGGCGGCGGGGCGGTTGCCGCACGAGTTCAGTGGCGGGCAGCGCCAGCGCATCGGCATCGCGCGGGCGCTGGCGCTGGAGCCCGAGATCCTGATCGCCGACGAGCTGGTCTCGGCGCTGGACGTCTCGGTGCAGGCGCAGGTCGTGAACCTGCTGCTGGAGCTGCAGGAGGAATTGCACCTGACCGTGCTGTTCGTGGCCCACGACCTGAGGCTGGTGCGCCACCTCTCGCACCGGGTGGCTGTGATGTACCTGGGCCGGGTGGTCGAGGTGGCGGACACGGCGACCCTGTTTACCGCGCCCCGCCACCCCTACACCCAGGGCCTGCTCGCCGCCGCGCCCACGCTGGAGCCCGGCACGCGCTCCGCCGAGCCCGCCATCTCGGGCGAGCTGCCCAGCCCGCTGAACGTGCCCAGCGGCTGCGCCTTCCGCACGCGCTGCCCGCAGGCTTTTGGTCGCTGCGCGGTCGAGCGGCCGGCGCTGCTGCCGGTGCAGGGCGGCGAGGTGGCGTGCCACCTGTACGACCCTCAGGGGCCTCAGGGTACGGTGATCCCATGACCTCGACCTCCTCCGACACCCCCACCGCCTTCGTGCGGCCGCTGAGCATCGACCGCACGCTGGACGTGCCGGTGGGCGCGCAGCTGCGCGGACAGCTGGAATACGGCATCGCCTGCGGGGAGATCAGCCGAGGCACCCGGCTGCCCAGCGTGCGTGAGCTGTCGCAGGAACTGGGGGTCGCGCACGTCACCGTGGCGCAGGTCTATAAGGAACTGCTGGGGCTGGGGCTGATCGTCACGGCGCGGGGGCGCGGCACCTACGTGGCCGACGCGCCGCGCGTGCCGGGCGGCCCGGATCAGGCCCGGCTGCGCGCGCTGCTCTCGGAGACCATCGGGCAGGCGCAGCGCGAGGGCTTCACGCTGCGGCAGATCGGCGAGGTGACGGGGGTGCTGCTGGCCCGCGCCGGGCAGCGCGCCCAGGAGGGTGCCTGCGTGCTGCTGGTGGGCCTCTTCGCCGACACCACGCGCTCCTACGCCGCCGACCTGCAGCTCGCGCTGCGCCCCGGCGACCGGGTGCAGACGGTCACGCTGGGGGAACTGCGGCGCGGCGCGGGTCTGGAGCAGGCGCACACAGCCGACGTGGTGCTGGCCCTGGCCCACCGCCTGACCGAGACCCAGGCGCTGCTGCCCGGCGTGGACGTCATCCCTGTGGGGTTTATCCCCTCGCCGGCGACCCGCGCGGCGCTGGCCGGGCTGAGCCCGCTCGCCCGGGTCGCAGTGGTCGCCACCTTCGAGGACTTCCTGCCCACCTTCCTGGCGGGCGTGCGGAGATTTGCTCCACACGTCTCGGCGCTCAGTGCGACCCACCTGCAGGCACCGGGCCTGCAGGCCACCCTAGAGGGCGCGGACGTGATCGTGTACGCCACCGGCTCGGACATGGTGCGTGACCTCGTGCCCGGTACCCCCGCTTTCGAATACCGCCACATGATCGACCCGCGCGATGTGGAAGGGCTGGTGCTCCCTGCCGTGGAGGCCCGCCGCAAGGAGCCCCATGACCCCGATTGAACAGATGAACTGGATGCAGGTCGAAGCGTACCTGCAACACGACGACCGCTGCGTCCTGCCGCTGGGTTCTACCGAGCAGCACGCCTACCTGAGCCTCGCAGTGGACAACATCCTGCCCTCTAAGCTGGCACATGAGGCCGCCGAACCGCTGGGCATCCCGGTCTTTCCCGTGTTGCCCTACGGCATCACGCCGTACTTCCGGGCCTACCCGGGCAGCGTGACCCTGCGCGTGCAGACCTACCTGGCTCTGGTGCGCGACCTGCTGGACAGCCTGCATGAGCAGGGCTTCCGGCGCATCCTGATCGTGAACGGGCACGGCGGCAACTCGCCCGCGCAGGGCTTCGCCACCGAGTGGATGGCCGACCACCCCGGCACACAGGTCAAGTTCCACAACTGGTGGAACGCGCCGCGCGTCTGGGAGAAGGTGCAGGCCACCGACCCCAACGCCAGCCACGCGTCGTGGATGGAGAATTTTCCCTGGACGCGCCTGGAGGGGGTCGCCATGCCCGACGCCGAGAAGGGCGCGCTCGACCTGGATCGCCTGCGCCTGCTCTCGCCCACCGCGCTGCGCAACTACCTGGGCGAGGGCAACTACGGGGGCCGCTTCCAGCGGCCGGACGAGGACATGCAGGCGATCTGGGACGTGGCGGTACAGGAAGCGCGCGCCCTGCTGGACGGCGGGTGGATCGAGTGATTCCGGATGACGCCTTCGGTCGTCCCGACCAGCGGGAGCAGGAACTGGATGGGCGTCCCCTGGACGAGGGCGAGGACACCCAGCAACGGGTGCTGATCTGGGGGGCCGGGGCCATCGGCGGGGCCATCGGCGCGGCGCTGATCCGCTCGGGGGTGGACGTGACCTTCGTGGACGTGGCGCAAGCGCACGTCCAGGCCATCCGCGAGCGCGGCCTGCAGGTCACCGGGCCCTTCGGCGGCCCCACCGTGCGGGCCTCCGCCTGCACCCCGGAGGAACTCGCCGGGCAGTGGCCGCTGGCGCTGCTGTGCACCAAGGCGCAGGACACCCGCGCAGCGGGCGAGGCGCTGCGGCCCCACGTCACCGGGGACGGCGCGGTCGTCTCGGTGCAGAACGGCCTGAACCCGCTGATCCTGAACGAGATCCTGGGCCCCGGGCGCGTGCTGGGCGCGTTCGTGAACTTCGGCGCCGACTACCTGGAACCGGGCGTGGTGACCTATGGCGGGCGGGGCGCGGTGGTGGTGGGCGAGCAGGGCGGCGCCCTGACGGCTCGCGCCCACGCCATCCATGCCCTGCTGCAGCGTTTTGAGCCCGCCGCGATCCTGACGCCCAACATCTTCGGCTACCTGTGGAGCAAGCTGGGCTACGGTTCGCTGCTGTTCGCCACGGCCGTGACTGACGACTCCATCGCCGACGCGCTGGCCCGCCCCGACAACCGCGCCATGTACGTGGAGCTGGGCCGCGAGGTCATGCGGGTCGCGCTGGCGCACGGGGTCACGCCCGAGGCCTTCAACGGCTTCGACCCGGCGGCCTTCCTGCCCGGCGCGGGCGACGCGCAGGCGCACGCCAGCCTGGACGACTTGGTGGCCTTCAACCGCCGCAGCGCCAAGACCCACAGCGGCATCTGGCGCGACCTCGCGGTGAGAAAGCGCCGCACCGAGGTCGACGCCCAGGTCGGCTGGGTGGTTCATTTCGGCGACCAGCACGGCGTCCCCACCCCCCTGAACGCCCTGCTGGTCGAGCTGATCCACGACATCGAGAACGGCCGCCGCACCCTGGACGCGGCGGGCACCGACGGCCCGAACATGCGCGCCCTGCGCGCGGCGATGCCAGCCATATCCGGAGTGCCGGGGGTGGGCGCGTGAACCTCGACTTCCAGGGGCAGACCGTGATCGTCACCGGGGCCGCGCACGGCTTCGGGCGGGCCATCGCGCACGCGTTCGCCTGGAACGGCGCGGCGGTCTGGGCCTGTGACGTGGCGGAGGCCGGGCTGGGCGAGACCGCACGGCTGGCCGCCCACGACGGTCTGAGCCTCCAGACCCGCACCCTGGACGTGGGAGACGGCGCCGCGGTGCAGGCCTTCGTGGCCGAGGTGGTGGCCCATACCGGCCGCCTGGACGTCCTGGTCAACAACGCCGGCGGGGTGCTGGGACAGGTCGGCCGCCCCTTGGAGGAGATCAGCGAGGCCGACTGGCACGCGATCTTCCGGGTCAACGTGGACGGCGCGTTCCTGTTCGCCCAGGCGGTGGCGCCGCACATGAAGCGCCAGGGCTCGGGCCGCATCGTCAACATCTCCTCGGGCGCGGGGCTGGGGATCAGCCTGACCGGCATCCAGGCCTATGCCAGCGCCAAGGCCGCGCAGATCGGCCTCACGCGGCAGCTCGCGCACGAGCTGGGCGAGTGGGGCATCACGGTCAACAACGTCGCGCCGGGCTTCGTGCGCTCGAACCCCACCACCGAGCGGCAGTGGGAGAGCTACGGCGAGGAGGGGCAGCGCAAGCTCATCCAGGGCATCGCCCTGAGGCGCCTGGGCACCCCGGACGACATCGCGAACGCCGTGCTGTTCTTCGCCTCCGCGCAGGCCGGCTGGATCAGCGGGCAGGTGCTGAGCGTGGACGGCGGGAAGTGACGGCGGGAACGACGCGCTGGCCCGCAGCGCGGCCCGGCGCGGCGCCCCTGCCGAGCGGGTTGGAAGCGGCGATCTCGCTGTTAAAAACCCGCGCGGACGCCTCGCTCGCCGAGCTGATCGAGTTCGCCGGTATCCCGTCCATCAGCGCGCAGTCGGCCCACGCGCCGGACATGGCCCGCGCCGCCGACTGGCTGCGGGCGCGGCTGGAACGGGCGGGGCTTCAGAACGTGAGTCTGTGGCCCACCGCCGGGCACCCGGCCGTCTACGGCGAGTGGCTGGGCGCTCCGGGTGCCCCGACCGCCCTGGTGTACGGCCACTACGACGTGCAGCCCCCGGAACCGCTGGAGCGCTGGAGCACGCCGCCCTTCACGCCCACGCTGGTCGGCGAGCGCCTGTACGGCCGGGGCGTCAGCGACGACAAGGGGCCGCTGCTGCTCACCGTGCAGGCGGTGGACGCGCTGCTCTCGGCCACGGGCACGCTGCCCCTGAACCTGAAGTTCCTGTTCGAGGGCGAGGAGGAGGTCGGGTCGGCCCACCTGCCAGGGCTGGTCGCGGCGCGGGCTGGCGAGCTGCGGGCCGACTTCGTGATCAGCGCCGACGGGGGCATGTGGAGCGCCGACTTCCCCTCGCTGACCGTCAGCGGGCGCGGCCTGGTGGCGCTGGAGTTCAGCGTGCACGGCCCGGCGCGCGACCTGCACTCCGGGCGGCACGGCGGCGCGCTGCACAACCCCCTTCACGCGGCCGCCGCGCTGGTCGCCAGCCTGCACGACGGGCGCGGGCGCGTGGCGATCCCCGGCTTCTACGACGGCGTACAGGAGTTGTCTCCGGACGAGCGGGCCGGACTGGCCGGGCTCCCCTTCTCCGACGCCGCCTACCTGGAACAGACCGGCGCGCCCGGGGTCTACGGCGAGGCGGGGTACTCCACCCTGGAACGCCAGTGGCACCGCCCGACCGTCGAGGTCAACGGGCTGTGGGGTGGCTACAGCGGAGAGGGCAGCAAGACCGTCCTGCCCGCCGAGGCCCACGTGAAACTGACCTGCCGCCTGGTGCCGGGCCAGCACCCGGACACCATCGCCGCGCGGCTGGCCGAGCATCTCCAGAATCAGACCCCACCCGGCGTGCGCCTGGAGCTGCGCCCCGGCGACCACGCGGCCGGCCCCTATTCTCTGCCGGCCGGGCACCCGCTGCGCCGGGCGGCGGGTCAGGTGCTGCGGGAGCTGTACGGCACGCCGCCCGTGGAGGTCGGCATGGGCGGCTCCATTCCCATCCTGGAGACCTTTGGGGGCGTGTTGGGGCTGGACACCGTGCTGTTCTCCTTCGCGGTGGGCGACGAGAACATCCACGCGCCCGACGAGTTCTTCCGCATCGGGCGGCTGTACGAGGGCCAGGAGGCCTGGACGCGGCTGTGGTGGGCGCTGGGGAACGGGCAGACGGATGGATAGCCCGGACGTGCTGGCCCTCGCCCATCGTCTGACGCCCCTGCTGCCGGGCCGCGACCTGACCTGCGACCTCAGCGACGCCCTGGGGCACGCGGGCGCACTGGGAGCCGACTTCCGCCCGCTGTGGCCGGGGGCGACCTTCGCGGGCCCGGCGGTGACCGTCCGGACGCTCGGGCCCGACCTGGGCGGGGTGTACCGGGCCATTGACCTCGCGCCCCCCGGCAGCGTGCTGGTGATCGACACCCACGGCACGCGGCACTTCGCCTTCTGGGGCGAGCGCACCACCCGCGCTGCCCTGGAGCGTGGAGTGCGCGCGGCTGTCATCGACGGCGCCTGCCGGGACGTAACGGCCGTGCGGGCGCTGGGCTTTCCGGTCGTCTGCACCGGCACTGTCCCGCAGGCCGGGCGGCGCGGCGAGCACGGCGAGGTGAACGTCCCGGTCGCCCTGGGCGGCGTGCCCGTGCAGCCCGGCGACCTGATCGTCGGCGACGACAACGGCGTGGTGGTCGTGCCCGCCGCCGAGGCCCGGCGCGTGGTGGGGGCCGTACTGGCCGATCTTCTTCCTCTCTTGACAGGAGCCTCATGACTGAAAGCGACTTCGCCCGGCGCTCGGCCGAGATCAACGACCTGCTGTGCGTGCTGAACCTGCTCGCCTGGGACGCCCGCACGCAGATGCCGCCCGGCGGGAGTGTCACGCGCGGGGAGCAGAGCGCGACGGTCAGCGCCCTGGCCCGCGAGCGCACCCTCGACCCGGCCTTCGAGCGGGCAGCTCAGGCGGCCCTGGATACGCCCGACGCGCCCGCCGCCCGGCAGGCCCTGAGCGCCATCTCGGCCCTGCGCCGCGTACCGGAGGCGCTGACCCGCGAACTCGCCACCCTGAAGAGCGAGGCGCAGGACGCCTGGGTGGGCGCGAAGGCCGCCAGCGACTTCGCCGCCTTCGCGCCCGCCCTCACGCGCATGGTCGCGCTCAGCCGCCAGCTCGCCGACGCCCTGGGCTACGAGGAGCACCCCTACGACGCCCTGCTGAACCTCTACGAGCCGGGCCTGACGAACCGCACGCTGCAGCCGCTGTTCGCCCGCCTGCGGGAGCACCACGTCGCCCTGCTGGAACGTATCCAGGCCCGGCCTGCGCCCCGAACCGACTTCCTGCGGCGCAGCTACCCGGCGGCGGCCCAGAAGGCGGTCTCGCTGCGCGCCGCCGAGCGCTTCGGCTACGACCTGAGCCGCGGGCGGCTCGACGAGTCCGCGCACCCCTTTGAGATCAGCTTCACGCGCAACGACGTGCGGATCACCACCCGCGTGCAGGAGGGCTTTCTCAGCGGCGCCTTGTTCGGCACCCTGCACGAGACCGGGCACGCGCTGTACGAGCAGGGGGTCGATCCCGCGCTGACCCGCACGCTGCTCGCCAGCGATCTGGTCGGCCTGTACGCGGTCGGCGGCGCGAGCTACGGCACGCACGAGAGCCAGTCGCGGCTGTGGGAGAACCGCATCGGGCGCTCGCGGGCGTACTGGGAAGGGCACTTCGCCGAGCTGCAGGCCGCCTTCCCGGAGCAATTGTCCGATGTGGACGCCGAGACCTTCCACCGCGCGGTGAACGAGGTGCGCTCCAGCCTGATCCGCGTGGAGGCCGACGAGCTGACCTACGACCTGCACATCATGCTGCGGGTGGAGCTGGAGCGCGCCCTGATCGGCGGCGAGCTGGAGGTGCGCAATCTGCCGGCCGCCTGGAACGCCCGCCTGAAGGCCGACCTGGGCCTGGACGTGCCCGACGACGCGCGCGGCGTGCTGCAGGACATCCACTGGTCGTCCGGGATGTTCGGGTCGTTTCCCACTTACACGATCGGCAACGTGATGGCCTCGCAGTTCTACGAGGCGGCGGGGGCGGCCCTCCCCGAGCTGGAGGCCCAGCTGGAGCGCGGCGAGTACGCCCCCCTGCGCGGGTGGCTGACCGATAACATCTACCGGCACGGCCGGACGTTTACGCCGGACGAGCTGCTGGTGCGCGTGACCGGCCGCCCCCTCGACCCGCAGCCCTACCTCGACTACCTCACGGGCAAATACAGCGCCCTGTACGGCCTCACCCCCCAGGAGACCCCCGCATGACCACTCCATCTCCGCTTCGTCTGTCCGGCCAGGTCGCCCTCGTCACCGGGGCGTCGAGCGGCATTGGCGAGGCCACCGCCCGCGCCCTGGACGCCGAGGGGGCCGCCGTCGTGCTGGTCGCCCGCCGCCAGCAGCGCCTGGAGGCCCTGGCCGAGTCGATCCGCCGCGAGGGCGGGCAGGCTGCCGTGGTGGTCGCCGACCTGGCCGACCTGGCCCAGGCGCGGGATGCCGTCATGCAGGCCATCGGTCTCTTCGGCCGCCTGGACATCCTCGTGAACAACGCCGGCGTGATGCTGCTCGGCCCGGTCGCGGACGCCGACCCCGGCGACTGGCAGCGCATGATGGAACTGAACGTGCTGGCGCTGATGCACTGCACCCAGGCGGCGGTGCAGGCCATGGGGGGGCAGGGCCGCGGGCACATCGTCAACATCTCCTCGGTCTCCGGGCGCGGCGCGGGCCCGACCAGCGCGGGCTACTCGGCCAGCAAGTGGGCGGTGGGCGGCTTCAGCGAGGGGCTGCGCCAGGAGGTGCGCCTGCTCGGCATCCGCGTGACGGTGATCGAGCCCGGCGTGGTCGCCACCGAACTCACGGAGCACATCACGCACTCGGCGACGAAGGAGAGTTACGAGGGCCGGATTGCCCAGATGACGCCGCTGGAGCCGGAGGACATCGCCGCCGCCGTGGTGTACGCGACCACCCAGCCCCCGCGCGTGAACGTCAACGAGATCCTGATCCGCCCGCTCGACCAGGGCTGAGCTCAGCCGTGGTTGAAGGTCGTGGTGCAGCCGCCGTCCACCGTGACGATCGAGCCGGTCATGAAGGACGCCGCGCCCGTGGCCAGGAAGACGATCACGCGGGCGACCTCGTCCACATGTGCCTGCCGGCCCAGCGGCTGGCGGGCGGCGGCGGTCTCGCGGCGGGCGATTGCGGCGGCCTGGCCCTCGGGGCCGAGCCGTGCGCGGCCCCCGCCCATGTCGGTGTCGACGTAGCCGGGGCACACGGCGTTCACGCGCACCCCGCGCGGGCCGTAGTCCACGGCGAGCTGCCGGGTCAGCGCCACGACGCCGCCCTTCGAGGCGCAGTAGGCCGGGGCGCCCGGCGCGCCGACGAGGCCATAGGTCGAGGCGACATTAACGATGGCGCCGCCCCGCGCCATCAGCTGCGGCAGGGCGTATTTCGCGCACAGGAAGGGGCCGCGCAGATTCACGGCCATGACCTGATCCCAGGTCTCGAGGTCGAGTTCGTGCAGCAGGCTGGCCCCGCCGGAGATGCCCGCGTTGTTCACCAGGATGTCCAGGCCGCCGAAGCGGGCGACGGCCTCCTCCATCATGGCCTGCACCTGCGCCCCATCGGCCACGTCGCAGGCCAGGAAGATCGCCTCGTCGCCCCGGTCACGCAGGGCCTGGGCGGTGGCCTCTCCTCCATCCACATTCACGTCTGCCACCACCACCCGGGCCCCTGCCCCTGCCAGCACGGCGGCCGTCGCCTGCCCGATCCCGGACGACGCGCCGGTCACGAGGGCGACCTGACCCTCCAGGGAAACGGCGGACGCCAGGGCCGGTATGCGTTGATCTGTCATGGTGCCTCCACCCTACAGGGCGCCGTTCGCCCCTCCCTTCACGCTCCCCAGAGGTGACCCCATGACCCGTCCCGTCCTCGCCATCCACGGAGGCTGCGGCGCCATCCCGCGCGCCGACCTCACCCCTGAAGTGAACCACGCCGCTCGCAGCGCCCTGCGCCGGGCCCTGCAGGCCGGCTACGCCCTGTTGATCAGCGGGGCCTCCGCCGCCGACGCCGTCGCCGAGGCCGTGCAGATCATGGAGGACGATCCGGTCTTCAACGCGGGCCACGGCGCGGCGCTGAACCGCGACGGTGTGCACGAACTCGACGCCTCCCTGATGGACGGCGAGAGCGGCCGGGCGGGCGCCGTGGCGGGGGCGCGGCGCATCCGCAACCCGGTGCGGGTCGCCCGCGCGCTGGCCGAGGCCGGCGACCCGCTGCTGCTGATCGGTTCGGCCGCCGACGCCTGGGCCGCGTCACACGGCTTCGACACTGTGGACAACGCGCACTTCACCACCCCCGCCCGCGTGGCCGCGCTGCACACGATGCTGGAGCGCGAGCGGCTGGGCACGGCGCAGGGCGCCACCGAGCAGGAGAAGCACGGCACGGTCGGGGCGGTGGCGCTCGACGGGCACGGGCATCTCGCGGCGGCGACCTCGACGGGCGGCTATACCGCCAAACCGGCCGGGCGGGTGGGCGACTCGCCCATCATCGGGGCGGGCACCTGGGCGGACGACCGCACCTGCGCGGTGTCGGGCACCGGCAAGGGCGAGCTGTTCATCCGCCTGGCGGTCGGCCACGACATCCACGCGCGCATGCTGTACGCGGGGCAGTCGCTGGAGGACGCGGCCGGGGGGCTGATCCACGGCGAACTCGCGGCGCTGGGGGGCGGGGCGGGCCTGTGCGCGGTCGACCGCTCGGGGAACGTGACGCTGCCCTACAACACCGGGGGCATGTACCGCGGGTGGATCCGGGGGGACGAGGTGTACGTCGCCATCCACGAGGACTGATACGGCCTGCCGCTCCATGCAGGAACCCCCAGGAGAGCGCCGGGTGTTCCTCTCCTGCGGAGCTCTGCGAGTCGCTTGCGGCGGAATCCGTCCTCTTTCCTTCTCTGCTTCGCAGCTCCTCGAGCCCCTTCAGTCGCATTGATTCCGCACACGCAACGGAGGGCGATCGGAACCGGTATCAGGCCTGATGCAGCGACCCCGCGTCGATGCGATCCGTCGCGACCTTCAGCAGGGCTGGCAGCAGCGTGGCCCGCGGGCAGGCGAAGTCCCCGTCCAGAGGCTCGCCGTCGATCCAGATGAGCGCCCGGCCCGGCAGCGCTCTGTCGGCAGCCTGCGGACTGACGGGTCTGATCTCGATGTAGTGACCGCGGTAGGCCTTTCTCAGCAGGATCATCCGACAACTGTACATCCGGTCATTCAGCGGAAGGTCAGGTTGACCTGGGCGCCGCCGACCACGGCCAGTGGGCTCTGGAACCCTTCAGCTCACCTGCTGTCCCCTGGGGGTTCCACGCACAGAAGGCCCGGCCTTCCCGTACCCCGTGCCGCTTCTCTCCAGCGGCGGGGCTTCAGGGAGCTGGGCCTCCTTCACTGGGCCTGCCTCACTGGGCTACTTCGCCGCCAGGGCCCGGGCCACGTTGATGATGCTGACGCTGCCGGCCGGATCGACCGTGTAGTCGGCGCTGGGCTCACCCTCGTTGGCGACCAGCAGCGAGCGGCCGTCGGGCGTGAAGGTCAGCATGTCGGGCTGGGCGCCCACCGTGACGGGCGGGGCGCGCAGGCTGCCGTCGGCGTTCAGGAAGACGACCTGACCGGGATCGGTCTTGACCGCGGCCTCGACGGCCAGCGCCACCACGCCGCCGCTCACGGCCACCGAGTTGGCGCCCTTGCCGTAGGCGGCCAGGCTCACCGAGGCCAGCAGCGTCGGCTGGGCCACGTTGGCGATGTTCAGGATGTCCAGCCCACCGGTGTTGCCGTTGACCACGAACAGGCGCCTGCTGAGCTTGTCGTAGGCGCTGATCTCGGCCACGCCCTTGTTGTAGACGTAGGGCGACGCCTGATAGCGGCCCGCCAGGGTGAGTTTGCCGCTGTCCTCCACCGCGTACAGCGTCACGCTGCCGCTGACCTCGTGACTCGCAACCAGCAGCGCCTTGCCGCTCGGGCTGTCGGCGGCGGGGATGAACAGCAGGCCCTCGGGCGCGAGGTCGCCGGCCAGGCCGCTCTCCGGCGCGGCCGCGGGGGTGATCTGGTGGGCGTAGTCCACGAAGACCGGGTTCGCCGGGGCACTCACGTCCAGCACGACGATGCCGCCGGTGCGCTCCAGCCCCACGAACGCCAGGGTCTTGCCCCCCACCACGCCGCTGGCCACGCCCTCGGGCTCCGGGCCCTTGTTGTCGCTGCGGGTGTCGAAGGTGCTGGCCGTGCCGTCGCTGTTGAAGGTCGCGGGCGTCAGCTCGGCCATCTTGCGCTCGATCAGGTCACCCGTGTCGGCCACCCGCCCCAGGTCGGCGTCCCAGACGCTCAGGCTGCGCGCCCCGAAGGCGACCAGCCGGTCGGCGTCGCCGTCGCCGTCGGTGTCCGCGTCCACCGAGCTGACCGTCAGGCGGCCCAGCGCGGCGGCGGCCTTGAGCGCCGCGGCGTCCGGGAAGGCGGCCGGGTCGAGGGTCAGCGCCCCCACCCGCACCTCGTCGCTGAAGGCCGCGCCGTAGTCGCGGCTGTCGCCCTCGTTGGCCGTGAGCAGGTAGCTCCGCCCTCCCACGCTGATGTGCGCGATGGCGTCGGGCATGTACGCTCCCTGCACCGGCCAGGTCTGCAGGTTGATCTTGCCGTCCCTGTCGCTGGCATCCAGAGTATTCCCGGCCAGCCGGTGATCCTTGAGGCCCAGCGGGCGGATCGCCGTGACCCGGCCCAGTGCCAGATCGAGGGTGGCGACGGCGTTGCTCTCCTGCAGGGTCACGTCTGCCCGCCGGCTGTCGGGGCTCACGGCGATGTACTCCGGCTCGGCGTCCAGCGAGAGCACCCGGCTCTTGCCCGGCCGCAGCCCCAGCGTGCCCTGCTGGGCGTCGAAGGCGCGGAAGTCCAGCGTGGTCACCAGCGGCCGATCCGGCGTCACCGTCTGGGGGCAGGCCGTCAGGAGCAGGCTCAGGGTCAGGGCCGCCAGACTCAGTCTGTTCACGGCTCTCATGATGGCCCACGCTCTTCAGCCCTCTGTCAGCTGCGCGACTTCCCGGCGTGCCAGGGCTGGAGGGGCCGCGCTCCCGGTGCCCGGCTGGCCCCGGCGACCATGGCCTGGGAGCGGCCGGCGTGGCCCCGCAAGGGGGTCGCCCGACCGAACCTGACACCGGTCTGACGCTCCCGGCGTTCAGTGGTGCAAATGCGCCAGATCCTGCTGACCGCCGCGCTCCTGTGCACTGGAGCTGCCTCCGCCGCCACCCTCAAGGTCTACCCCTACGACGGCACCAAGGTGCTGGCCGGCCAACGCTTCGACCTGCGGATCGAGGCCGAGGGCGTCAGCGCCCTGAAGGACGCCACCGTCACCCTCGACGGCAAGGCGGTCGAGGGCCTGGTGCGGACGACCACCAAGGAGACCTCGGTGGAGTGGACGCTGCGCGGCATGAGCGTGCCGACCGGCTACCACGAGCTGAAGGTCAGCCTGCAGGACGCGGCCGGGGCCGCCGCGCAGACCGTGCGCTGGTACGCCACGCCGCCGGTCACGGGCCGGGCGAAGAAGGTCATCCTGTTCATCGGGGACGGCCTGGGCTGGAACACCGTCAACGCCGCGCAGCTCATCGCCCACCCCTACAACCCGGCCAACGGGATGCCCACCGGCAAGCTCGCCATGATGAGCGACCTGTCCTCCATGGCCTCCGTGACCACCTCGTCGTTCGACTCCGCGCTGGCCGACAGCGCCAACACCGCCAGCTCGATCGCCACCGGCCAGAAGATCCTGGTCAACGCGCTGAACGTCTACCCCGACAACACGCCCGATACCCTGGACAACCCGCGCATCGAGCCCATCACCGAGATCCTGCGCCGCACCACCGGCGCGGGCGTGGGCATCGTCTCGGACGCCTTCGGCACCGACGCGACCCCGGCCGCCTTCGCGGCGCACACCCGCCGCCGGGGCGACTACGAGTCCATCGCCAACCAGTATTTCCAGGGCGCGGTCAAGCCCGACGTGCTCCTGATCGGCGGCAGCCGCGACTTCATTCCCTCGACCTCGCCGGGCAGCCGCCGCAAGGACGCCACCGACTGGATCGCCGAGAGCCAGAAGCTCGGGTACACCTTCGTCAGCACCCGCACCGAGCTGAACGCCGCCAGTGCGGGCAAGCTCTTCGGCCTGTTCAACATCGACAACATCCCCTCGTACCTCGACCGCGCGCAGTACCAGCGGCCCGAGATGCTCGGCGATTTCAAGGACATGCCCTTCCTGTGGGACAGCACGAAGAAGGCGGTCGAGACCCTGGAGAAGAATCCGGACGGCTTTTTCCTGATGGTCGAGAGCGGCATGGTCGACAAGTACGAGCACCCGCTGGACTGGCAGCGCGCCGTGTGGAACGTGCTGGAACTCGACAAGGCCGTCGAGTGGGCCAAGGACTACGCCAAGAAGAACCCCGACACCCTGGTGCTGGTCACCGCCGATCATGCCCACTCCATCAGCGTGTACGGCGGCTACGACACCAGCAAGGGGCCGGGCGTGCGCAGCGCGGTGGGGGTCTACGAGCAGGCCGGCTTCCCGACCTACGGCGACAAGCGCGACGCCAACGGCCTCCCGCTGCCCGAAACGGCCCGCACCTACGCGGTGGGCTTCGCGGCCGTGCCGGACTACTGCGAGACCTACCTGGGCCGCCCGGTGTTCCTCGACCCCACGGTCAGCAACGGCAAGACCGGCGCCGAGGCGGCCTTCCTGCCCAACCCCAAGATCTGCGAGGAGGGCGCCGTGCAGCGCACCGGCAACCTGCCGCCCACCGCCAACCAGGGTGTGCACACCGCCGACCCCCTGCCACTCTTCGCCTTCGGGGCCGGCGCCGAGAACTTCTTCGGCCCCATGGATCAGACCGACCTCTTCTTCAGCATCGCCCGCGCCATGGGCGTGGACGCCACCAAGAACCGCTGAGCGAGGTGCTCAGAGCGCGGGCCGCCGGGAACCATTCACCCCCGGCGGCCCGCGCTCTATGAGTTCGCCGGGGCCGTGCTGACGCTCCCATGACGCAGCGGGAGTGAAGTACGGGGGATGAACCGCCGCCGCCTGCTCACCGTGCTTGGCCAGGGAACCGCGCTGCTGCCGCTGTGGGGTCTGCTGGGCCGCGCCGCCGCTGCGCCCGCTCCCACCACGCTGAAGTTCAGCGAGCTGTACGGCCGGGTCACGGTGCGCGGCGCCGAGTTCAGCGACAAGCTGCGCGCCCTGCAGGGTCAGCAGGTCAGGATGTCGGGCTTCATGGCGCCGCCCCTGAAACCGAAGCTGGACTTCTTCGTGCTGACGCGCGAGCCCATGAGCACCTGCCCCTTTTGCACCACCGCCGCCGACTGGCCGGCCGACATCGTGCTGGTGATCATGCCCCCGGGCCGCGAACTCGACCCCACCGTCCGGGGCCTGAGCGTGACCGGCCGCCTGGACTCCGGGGTGAGGCGCGACGCCGAGACCGGCTTCGTCAGTCTGGTGCGCCTGTATGCCGAGCAGGTCAGCACCCAGGCGTGAGCGCTCCACCGCCTCAACCTCACCTGCAGCCCAGCCCGCCCCAGTCCACTGAGCACGAGTCCACTGAGCACGAGTCCGGTGAGCACAAGTCCACTGAGCCCGGATTCACGCCAGCGGCCCAGGCCCTGAGCGTGCGGGGAGTGCAGATCCGGCGCGGCCAGGAAGTGACGCTGCACTATCCCGACCTGGAGGTGCCGGCGGGCACCCGGCTCGCCGTGACCGGCCCCAGCGGTTCGGGCAAGACCTCGCTGCTGCACGTGCTGGCGGGCCTGCTGCGTCCACAGGCCGGGGCGGTGCAGGTCGGTGGGCTGCGACTCGACCGCGCGCCGCAGCGCGTGCTGGACGCCTACCGCCGCACCGGGGTGGGCTACGTGTTCCAGGACTTTCACCTGCTGCCCGGCCTGAGCGCGCTGGAGAACGTGGAGCTGGGGCTGCGGGTGGCGGGCGTGGGCGACGCGCGCACACGGGCGCTGGGCACGCTGAGGGCGCTGGGGCTGGGCCACCGGCTGCGCCACCGTCCCACGGAACTCTCGACCGGGGAGCGCCAGCGGGTGGCGGTGGCGCGGGCGGTCGCGCACCGGCCCGGCCTGCTGCTGGTCGACGAACCCACCGCCCACCTCGACCGGGCCCGCGCCCAGGAGGCCCTGAGCCTGCTGATCGAGGTCGCCCGGGAGCTGGGTTCCACCCTGATCGTGGTGACGCACGACCCCCTGGTGGCCGGTCAGTTGCCGGCGCAGCTGTCCCTGGAGGCCGCGCCCGGGGCCGGCCCATGAGGGTCGCGGCCTGGACGGCCCTGCGGAGCCTGCGTTCGCGGCTGGGGGCGCTCATGATCACCGTGCTGGCGGTGGCGCTGGCCACGGCCACGGCCCTGACCGTGCCGCTGGTGACCCGGCAGGTCGAGCGCGGCGCCCAGGACGCGGCCCAGGTCTTCGACCTGCTGATCGCGGCGCCCGGCAGCGCCACCCAGGCCCTGACCTCCAGCCTGTTCTACCTGGACGTGCCCACCGGCAACCTGCCGGCCTCGCTGCTCGCCGAGCTGCGCGCCCGCCCGGGCACCCGCCGGGCCGTGCCCATCGGCCTGGGAGACCGCTACCTGGGGCTGCCCATCGTGGGCACCGACGCGGGCTTCTTCGAGCAGCGCTTAAAGCCCGCCGACCCCCCCTACTTCCGGCTGGCGCGCGGGCAGCTCTTCCGCCGGCCCCTGGAGGTGGTGGCCGGCGCCCGCGCGGCCCGGGACGCCCGGCTGACCCTGGGCTCGACCTTCCGGGGCGCCCACGGCCTGCAGGACACGCCCGGCGGCGAGGAACCCGGGCACGACGAGCACGAGGGCGAGTACCGGGTGGTGGGCATCCTGGCGCCCACCGGGGGGCCGGTCGACCGGGCGCTGCTCACCCCGATCGAGACGGTGTGGGCGGCCCATGACCAGACAGATCCAGCCGGGCGCGAGCTGACGGCCATCCTGTACAGCGCCGAGCAGCTCTCGGGCATCTACACGGTGGCCCAGAGCATCCGGGCAAGTGGCCGGGCGATGGCGGTCTTTCCGGGGCAGGTCTTCGCGCAGGCCCGTGACGTGCTGCTGCAGGGGCAGGCCGCCTACGCCGGGCTCTCGCTGCTGGTGCTGGGGATCGCGGCCCTGACCGTGCTGCTGGGCGTCCATGCCTCGGGGGTGGAGCGGCGCCAGACGGTGGCCCTGCTGCGGGCGCTGGGCGCCGGGCGGGGCACGGTCTTTGGCCTGGTGCTGGGCGAGACGCTGATCACCGTGGCGCTGGGCGTGGGCCTCGGGCTGGTGCTGGCCCTGGGGGTCAGCGCCGTGGGCGGCGCGCTGCTGGGCGAGCGGCTGGGCTTCACGCTGGCCGCGCCCCAGCTGGACTGGCCGCTGGCCGCGCGGGCCCTCGCCCTGGTGCCCCTGGCGCTGCTGGGCGCCCTGCCCTCGGCGGTGGCCGCCGCGCGCCGCAGCCCGCTGGCACACCTGGGCTGAGCCGCCGGGGGGTTGGACGTCTCTGCGCCTCCAGGCCGCCCGCGCTGGCCCTGACCCGGGGCTGACCACGGGAGCACGCGGGGCTGACGGAGCACAGACATGCTGAGCCGCATGAACCCACTGCACGCGGCGCTGTCGATCCTTTCCGTCTCGCTGGGCCTGGGCGCGCTCGGTGAGAGCCGCGCCGCGACCCTGGTGGGCTACGCCGAACTGCCGGCCGACACCTTCGCCGAGGGCCCGGCGAGCGGCGCCTACAGCGGCGCCGGCCTGCGCGGCGAGGCGCGGTTCAAGAGCCAGCCGGTGCAGGGTTTCTCGGGCGTGCAGCTGGACAAGGCCGGCGGCTACCTGTTCCTGAGCGACAACGGCTTCGGCGCCAAGGCCAACTCGGCGGACTACCTGCTGCGGCTCTACCGCATGAACCTGACCCCGAAAACGGCGGGCGGCGGCGCGGGCAGCGCCCAGGTGGGGGCGTTCATCCAGCTGCGCGACCCGGAGCGCAAGGTGCCGTGGCTGATCGTGAACGAGGCCAGCCCCGAGCGGCTGCTCACCGGCGGGGACTTCGACGTCGAGGGTTTCGTCACGGCGCCGGACGGCACGCTCTGGGTGGGCGACGAGTTCGGGCCCTTCCTGCTGCACTTCTCGGCCGACGGTCGGCTGCTGGAGGCCCCGATCTCCACACCGAACCTCGCGGGCCTGCCCACCCTGGGCGGCCGCGCCCCCATCGTGATCGGCCACCGGGGCAGCAGCGGCACCCGCCCCGAACACACCCTGGAGGCCTACCGGGTGGCCATCGAGGCCGGGGCCGACTTCATCGAGCCTGACCTGGTGGTGACCAAGGACGGCGTGCTGGTGGCCCGCCACGAGCCGGTGATCGCCGTGCTGGACAAGGACGGCAAGGTGCTGGAGGCCACCGCCGACGTGGCCACCCGGCCCGAGTTCAAGGAGCGCCTGAAGACCAAGAAGATCGACGGCCAGGACGTGACCGGGTACTGGGTCGAGGACTTCACGCTGGCCGAGCTCAAGACCCTGCGCGCCGTGGAGCGCCTGCCGGCCCTGCGCGGCCGGGCCTTCGACGGCCGCTTCGAGATTCCCACCCTGGCCGAGGTGATCGCGCTGGTTCGGGAGACCGAGGCGCGCACGGGCCGCAAGGTCGGGATCTATCCAGAAACCAAGCACCCGACCTATATGACCCAGGTCGTGGGGATCAACACCTCGCAGCTGCTGATCGACACGCTGGTCAAGGAGAAGTTCACCGACCCCGCGCGGGTGTTCATCCAGTCCTTCGAGACGGCGAACCTGAAAGAGTTGAGCGCCAGCATCATGCCGAAGGCGGGGGTCAAGCTGCCGCTGGCGCAACTGATCAGCGGTCCCAAAGAGGCGCCCTACGACTGGGTGGCGGCGGGCGACAAGCGAACCTACAGCGACCTGGTCAGCGACGCCGGCCTGAAGGAGTTGGCCAGCTACGCGGGCGGGGTCGGCGCGACCAAGCGCCTCATCATCGACGAGCAGGGCGCCACCACCGATTTCGTCGCGCGGGCGCACGCGGCGGGCCTGCTCGTCCACGCCTGGACGTTCCGCAACGAGCCCACCTACCTGCTGCCGGGCTACGGGGGTGATCCCGAGGCCGAGATGAGGCAGGCCCTGCGGGCCGGGGTGGACGGCCTGTTCACCGACTTCCCGGCCACCGGCGCGAAGGTGGTGGGCAGCGCCACCACCCCCGAGGTTCGCAGCCCGCAGCACCCGGCCTTCGCCCAGGGGGCCAGCAGCGCCGCCGCGAACCTGGGCGGCAGCGGCGGCTACGAGGGCCTGACGCTCTCGCCCGACGGGCAGACGCTGTACGCCCTGCTGGAAAAGACGGTGACGGGCGACCCCGCCGGGCGCCTGCGCCTGCACGCCCTGAACCTCGCCACCCGTGCCTGGACGCTGGTGGGGCACTACGCCCTGGACGCCGGTGGCGAGGCCATCGGGGACATCACGCCGGTGAACGCACAGGAGCTGCTGGTGATCGAGCGCGACGCCGCCCAGGGCGCCGCGGCGAAGGTCAAGCGCATCTACAGGGTCAGCCTGACCCGCAGGGCTGCCGACGGCACCCTGGCCAAGACGCTGGTCGCCGACCTGATGGACGTCAAGGATCCCCAGGGGCTGGCCCCCAGCACCAGGGCGGGGGTGTTCACCTTCCCCTTCGTGACCATCGAGAACGTCGTCGTGCTGGACGCCAACACCATCCTGGTGGCCAACGACAACAACTACCCGGCGACCGGCGGGCGCGGCGACGTGAAGGACAACACCGAATTCCTGTGGCTCAGGCTCGATGCGCCGCTGTCCCTGGCCGCCGGGGTGGGCCGATGAGGCGGGGCCTGGGACTGCTGGCCGCGCTGACGGTGGGCGCCGGTTCGGTGGACGCCGCCCCGTTCAGGTTCGTGGCGATGGGCGACATGCCCTACTCCATCCCGGCCGACTACGCGCGCTTCGAGGCCCTGATCGGCACGGTCAACGCCCTGCAGCCGGCGTTCACGCTGCACGTGGGCGACATCAAGAGCGGGAGCACCCCCTGCTCGGACGAGAACTTCCAGAAGGTGAGAGATCAGTTCGCGCTGCTGAGCGGCCCGCTGGTCTACACGCCCGGCGACAACGAATGGACAGACTGCCACCGCGAGGCCGCCGGAAGATTCGACCCCCTGGAGCGTCTCGCGAAGGTGCGTCAGCTGTTCTTCACCGCGAATACCAGCCTGGGCCGCGCGCCGATGCCGCTGACCAGCCAGCCGGGCCAGATCGAGAACGCGCGCTGGGTGAAAGAAGGCGTGGTCTTCGCCACCCTGCACGTGGTCGGCAGCAACAACGGCATGGAGCGCACCCCGGCCAGCGTCTCCGAATACTTCGCGCGCAACGCCGCGAACCTGGAGTGGATCCGGGCGACCTTCGCCCAGGCGAAAGCGGACAGCGCCCCGGCCGTGGTGATCGGCTTCCAGGCCGACCTGTGGTTCGGCGCCCCCTTCGTGCCCAGCGAGATCGGCCTGCGCGACACGCTGAGCACCCTGGCAGCCGAGAGCAAGGCCTACGGCAAACCGGTGCTGCTGATCCACGGCGACTCGCACGTGCTGATCATCGACCGGCCGCTGCTGGAGGCCGGAGCCAGCGCCGGGCCCGGACAGGGCGGCCCGGCGCTGAAGAACGTCACGCGCCTGGAAGTGATGGGCGCCGCCGACGTGGGCGCCGTAGAGGTCACGGTCGACCCGGCGGCCCCGGACGTGTTCAGCTTCCGCCCGATCTATGTGAGGTGAGGCGCGCTGCTGGCCCGGAGTGCCTGTGGCCGGATGGGCACCGGCTGAAGGGAACCGGACACCGATGCCAGCTGACACTGCTCCCGGCCTCTGACCGGCCTTCGCCTTCCTGCCCTGTTCAGCCGGTGGGCCAGCATCAGGGCCGCGCCGGGGGAGCCGTATGAATGACCTGACACGGCTGGGCCTCGCGGTGAGGCAGCCGGAACTGGAGCGCCACCTCGACTGGCTGGTGCAGGGATCGCGCGACATCGAGCTGCAGGATCTGTGCGAGAGCGTGGAACTGCTGGAGGGTGACTGGCCGGTGGTGGCCCGCCGGCAGGCCGCGCTGCTCTCGGCGCACCGGGGCCGGGTGGGGGTGCACGCCCCCTTCTGGAACATGCAGCTGGACGCCCTGGATCCCCAGGTGCGGCGGGTCGTGCAGGGGCGCTACCGGCAGGGGCTGGATTTCGCCCAGGAGGTCGGCGGGCAGTGGCTGGTGATCCATTCGCCGTTCTCCTTCTGGGGCCACCCGGTGGCGCAGCACCGCCGGACACTGCCGCAGGAGATCGGTCTGGCACAGCTGACGCTGGAGCCGGTACTGGCGCGCGCCGCCGAGCTGGGCATCACGGTCGTGATCGAGAACATCCTCGACCGCGATCCGGCCCCGCTGATGGCGCTGGTCGCGGCCTTCGAGTCCCCCCACGTGCGCCTGAGCGTCGATACCGGCCACGCGCACGTGGGGGCGCAGCAGGGCGGCCTGAGCGCGCAGGGCTGGCTGAGTCAGACGCAGGCCCTGCTGGGCCACGTGCATCTCCAGGACAACGACGGCTCGGCCGACGAGCACCTGGCACCCGGCGAGGGCACCCTGCACTGGCCCGGCGTGCTGCGCTCGCTGCGGCAGACGACCACCGATCCCTACCTGGTGGTCGAAGTCATGCCCCACCAGGTCGCCCAGGCCGTGCGCTGGATCGACGCGCTGCCCCCGCCGGGCGCCGGGTAACCCTCTGCCCGGAGGAACGTCGCTCCGCGCCCAGCAGCTCTCCACACCTGTACCTGTGAAGGCCCGGAGCGGCCTGGGCGCTCCCCTGGGGCCACTCTGACGCTCTGACGCGCGACCAGCCCGATGTCAGCGCCCAGGCCGCAGGCCGCGCAGCAGGGCCATGTTGTTGCCCGTCAGGCCGTCCACGCCCAGCGCCAGCAGGTGGGCGGCCACCGGCGGGTGATCGACCGTCCAGGCCAGCACCATCACGCCCAGCGCGTGGGCGTCGTCGACCATCGTCCGGTTCACGGTGCGCCAGTCCACGGTCACGGCGTCCAGGGCCTCCAGGCGGCGCAGGGTGGCCGCGAACGAGCGGTACGTCGGCTCGTCCGGCGTCAGCGAGACGGGCAGGGCCGGCAGGCGCGCCTTGAGGGCCATCAGGGTATCCAGGTAGCCGCCGCAGACCAGGGCGTCCAGCCTCTCCAGGCGGCTCAGCGTGGCGTGCAGGGCATCTTCCAGCTCCGGCGCCTTGAGGTCGATCATGATCCCGCTTCGCCCGCGCGCTTCCTCGAGGGCCTCGGGGAGGGTGATCAGGGTGCCGTCCGGGGTGGGCAGGCGCCGCAGCTCGGCCAGCGGCGCTCCGGCGATCCGCACGGCCCCGTCGGGCGTGACGATCTGGGGGTCGTGCCACAGCAGCAGCTGGCCGTCGCGGGTGAGGTGCACGTCCAGCTCCACATAGTCCACTTCGGCGTCCAGCGCGGCGCGCAGGGCCTCCAGGGTGTTCGGCCCGGCCACCCACGCCGCGCCGCCGTGGGCGGTGGCCAGCACGCCCGCGCCGCGCCGCGCCAGCAGGAACGGGTCGACGCTTCGCCAGGCGGCCCCGCTCATGCGTGCGCCCCTGCGGCGGGCGGGATCACCGGGGCTCCAGAGCGGCGACGTCGAGATCGCCAGCGAGACCCTAATCGGGCTGGTGCCGCACGATCAGGGTGGTCACGTCCGGGCGGGAGCTGGCCTCCAGGCTCACGACCTGCCACAGCCCGTAGGGCCGCAGATCCACCTCGTCTCCCGGCTGCAGGTGCGGCGACAACAGCACCGAGAGCCGCACCTGCCGCTGGGGAAGCGCCTGCATATCGACCACCTGAAACACCTCGAAGCGGAAGCGGCCCCTCTCCCCAAAGCGGGGAACGAAATGACCCTCCTGATCCTCTTCGCCGGATAAACGTTTCATGAATCACTCTCTGATACCGGTGTAGCGGGGTGCGTATCCGGCGCTACAGTCCGGGCAGCCCTCCGCCTTCCAGGTGGGATAGGGGGGCGGCATCAGGGTCAGCACCTTCAGGGCGCCGGGTTCGGCGCGGCTGATCCAGGCGCTGACGCCCAGCACGGCGTGGCCCTCGCGGATCAGGAAGTCGGCCGCCACCCGCACGCCCCGGCCCGTGCCGATCAGGTCGTCCACGATCACGGCGCGCTCGGCCCGCTCCGGAACGTGCATCCGGTGCCAGCCGGGCACCCCCGACGAATGCACGAAGGCCACCGGCAGCCCCAGGTGCCGCGCGACGAAGGCCGAGAGCACCGCGCCGCATTCCGGCAGGCCCACGAGCAGGGTGGCCTGCGGCCAGACCCGGCCGATCTGCTCCGCCTGCACCCGGGCCACCTCGTCGAGCCGCAGCGGGTCGCGGATGATGGCCCCCTTTTCGATCCAGCCGCCGCTGTGAAGGCCACCCTGCAGGATGGTGTGGCCCGGGCGCAGCGCCCCGCTCCCGGCCAGCAGGGCCGCGAAGGCCTGGGCCCCAGCCCACTCCTGCTCCCGCACCTCCATTCAGACCCCCGCCATTCAGAAGCCCACCAGCACGCGCTGGGGGGCCAGCGCCCCGTCGTGGTAGACCGGGCGCCCACCGCTGACGGTCAGGCGCACGCGGGGCCGCGCGCCGGGGGCGTCCTCGACGAGCACCAGATCCGCGCGGCCCCCGACCTCCAGCCGGCCCCGGTCGGTCAGCCCGGCGGCGCCTGCGGGCGTGTCGCTCACCAGCGCCACGGCCTCCGGCCAGCCCACGCGCCCCTCCCGCGCGACGCGCCAGACGGCCTGCAGCATCGTCATGGGCGAGTAGTCGCTGGCCAGGCCGTGCAGGGTGCCCGCCTCCAGGGCGTCCAGCGCCGAGAGGTTGCCGCTGTGCGACGCGCCGCGCAGGGCGTTGGGCGCGCCCATGAACACGCTCAGGCCCCGCCCGGTCGCCGCCTGGGCGGCCTCCAGCGTGACCGGGAACTCGCTGATGCTCACGCCCAGGCTGCACAGCAACTCGACTTTCTGGGGCGTGTCGTCGTCGTGCGAGGCGAGCGAGACGCCGCGCGCCTGGGCCGCCTGCCCGAGCGTGCGCGCGACCGTCCAGACCTCGCCCGTGCCGGCATCCAGCCGGGCGTGCGCCAGGGCCCGCACCTCCTCGGCCGGGCGGCCCAGCCAGCGCGCGGTGTAGCCCACGTAGGTCTCCATGTCCCGGAACTGGCCCTGGCCGGGGGTGTGATCCATCAGCGAGACCAGATCGACCAGTCCCTCGTCCAGCAGGGCCAGCAGCGGCACCAGCGCGTCGGTGTTCGAGACCTCGTAGCGGGCGTGGACGCGGTGATCGACCAGCAGGTGGGGCCGGTAGCCGACCAGATCGCGGATCAGACCCTCGGCGCGGGTGTCGCTGCGCAGGCCCAGGCCGTCGGCGAAGCTCAGCGAGGCGAAGGCGGTGGTCACGCCGCTGGCCGCGAGGCGTTTGTCCAGCTCGATCAGGGCGAGGTCGTGGTCGAAACGGGTGCCGGGGCGCGGCTCCAGTTCGCGCTCGATCATGTCGCCGTGCAGGTCGATCAATCCGGGCAGCAGCGTCATGCCGCGGGCGTCCAGTGCGGGCACAGGCGCGCCGCCCTCGCGCAGGTCACTGATCACGCCGTCTTCGAGCCGCACGGCGCCGGCCTCCACGACCTCGTGGGGCAGGATCAGGCGGGCGTTCTCGATCCAGCCGGTGCTCAGCGCCGTCACTGCAGCCTCTGGCGCAGCCGGGCGCTCACGAAATCGATCAGGAAGACGCTCGCCAGGATGATGATCAATATGGCGCTCGCCGCGCGGGTGTCGAAGCCGCGGATCGCCTCGGTGATGTAGAAGCCGATCCCGCCGGCCCCGACCAGCCCCAGCACGGTGGCGGCGCGGACGTTCGACTCGAAGCGGTACATGGTCATGGAGAGCACGTGCGGCACGATCTGCGGCCACACGCCGCGCCCCAGGATCTGCAGCGGGTGGGCGCCGCTGGCCCGCACCGCCTCGACCTGGCCCTCGTCGATGTCCTCGATGCCCTCGGCGAACAGCTTGCCGAGGATCCCGGTCGTGTGGAAGACCAGCGCCAGGATGCCCGGGAACGGCCCCAGGCCCACGGCCGCCACGAAGATCAGCGCCAGCACGAACTCGTTCAGCCCACGCAGCACGTCCAGCACACGCCGCGTGAGCTGGTAGGCGAGCGGGCTGGGCGAGGTGTTGCGCGCCGCCAGAAAGGCCAGGGGCAGCGAGAGCACCACAGCCCCGACCGTACCCAGCACCGCCATCTTCACGGTCAGCCCCATCTGCGTCAGGTAGATCCCGAACCTGGAGAAGTCCGGCGGAAAAAAGCCGCTGCCGGGCCGCGCCGGGTCACCGAAGAGGTAGCGCCAGGAGTTGCCCAGGCCGTCCAGCAGGGTTCGCGGGCTGACCTCACTGCCGGGAAAGGACAGGCCGACCACGAGCAGCACGGCGGCCCAGGCAGCGACCTGGCCCAGGCTGCGGCGGCGCACCTCGGGCGGAGGAGAGACGGTCACGGAAGAGGAATGCAGCATTCGGCGATCCTTATGGGCAGGGAGCGGGCCTTACGGGCAGGGGACGGGCGCAGGCCGGCGGCGGGAACCGGGGTTCCAGCACAGCCGGCCACGCCCATATGTCAGCTCTGGCTGGGGTTACTTCTGGGCGGCCTGGGTGACCTTGTTCAGGTCGCGCACCGGGTTGTAGTCACTGTCCGAGGCGGCGACATACCCTTTGAGCTGCAGCTGCTCCAGCCCCTTGGCGTCGTTGAACTTCAGCAGCGCGGTCTTCAGCGCGGTCTGGAAGGAGACGGGCAGATCCTTTCTCGCCGCGATGGGGCCGCTGGGGATGGACTTGCTCGTCCACAGGACGTTGAAGTCGCTCCGTTTGGCGGCGCCCTTCTCGACGGCGCGGTCGAGGTCGAGGTTGTTGGTGGCGCCGACGGGAATCGTGCCGTTCAGCACGCCCAGCACCACGTTCTCGTGCGAACCGGCGAAGGTCACGCGTTTGAAGTAGTCCTCGGGCTTGACCTTCATCTCCAGCAGGAAGTGCGAGAGCGGCACGAGGTAGCCGCTGGTGGAGTTGGGATCGACGAAGGCGAAGTCGGCCCCCTTGGCGTCCGCGACCGATCTGATCTTGCCGCCCGCCTTGCTGATCAGCACCGAGGTGTAGCCCGTGCCGCCCTTGACGGCGTTGTCCTTGACCAGCGCCACCGCGCCGGCCCGGTCGGCCGCCTCGATGTAGCTCTTGGGCCCGAAGTAGCCGATGTCGAGCTTCTTGTTCTGCATGGCCACGATCACGGCCGCGTAGTCCGCGCCCACGTAGGCCTTGACCGGCACGCCCAGGGACTTCTCGAGGTAGTCGAACAGGGGCCTGAAGCGTTCCTCGGACGCGGCGCTGCCCTCGGTGGGAATCAGGCCGAAGTTGATCACGGTGGGCCAGCCCGCCCTGTCCTGGGCCTGGGCGGAGGCGAGGGAAGCGGCGGTCAGGGCCAGCGTGGTGAGCAGCAGGGTACGCATGGGAACTCCTTGTCTCGGTGAGGTCTCGGTGGGCGGGAGGGGCGGGCGAAGGGGCTGGAAGATGGACGGCGGCTGGCCGACGGAGCGGGAGACGGTGCTCCGCAGCCGGGCAGGATGTTCAGGCGGGGTGTTCAGGCAGGTGGGCGGCGAGATCCGGCGGGCACGAAGTTCAGTGGAGGCTGCGGCGGACTGCCTTCCGGCGCCGCCGGGGGGTCGTGGTCGTACAGCTCGTGCACGAGCGCCCGGTCGAGCTGGCCGGGATGACCGTCGAACACGAGCTGTCCGGCCTTGAGGGCGACCACCCGCGCGGCGTACTCGCGCACCGTGTATAGGAAGTGCAGGTTGGCCACGATGGCGATCCCGTCGCGCTCCTGGATGTCGCGCAGCAGCTCCATCACCTCGGAGGCGCTGCGCGGGTCGAGCGAGCTGATCGGCTCGTCGGCCAGGATCACGCGGGGCTGCTGCGCGAGCGCGCGGGCCACCCCCACCCGCTGCTGCTGCCCACCCGAGAGCTGATCGGCCCGTTTCCAGGCGTGGTCGGCCAGCCCGACCCGCTCCAGCAGGTGCAGCGCGTAGGCCCGCTCGGCGCGCGGCACGATCCCCAGCGCCCCCAGCACCGGGTTCACCGCGCCCAGCCGGCCCAGCAGCACGTTGTCCAGTGCGCTCAGTCGCCGCACCAGGTTGAACTGCTGGAACACCATGCCCAGCTGGCGCTGCTGACGCCGCAGCAGGCCGCTGCCGGGGCGACCCAGCCCCTCACCGCCGAGCAGCACCTGACCCGAGGTGGCCGGCACCAGACCGTTGATGGCCCGCATCAGGGTGCTCTTGCCCGCGCCACTGGGGCCGATGATGGCCGTAAAGCCCGGGCCGAGCTGCAGGTTGACGTCGTGCAGCGCGCTCTGGCCCCGGAAGGCCACGTGCAGAGCCCTGGTTTCGATCATGGATGCCTCCTGAACGGTTCCACGCTAGGGGGGGCACGTCAGTGGCCGGTCACCCCCCCGTCAGCCGGGGGTCAGACGGAGGCGGGCCGATCCAGGGCCGCGCGCGACCCCCCTGGATGTCCGTCCGTCGTCACCCGGACTCGCCCTGGTGCCGCCCTGCACCGCTGCCGGGCGAGCCCCGCCGGCCCGGGCTGGAGCCCTCCTGCACCCGACCGGCCCAGGGCCCAGGCCGGGGGCTCGGCCAGCCCACAGACGGCGCCGGCAGACACGTCCGCTCCGATCCTGACGGGCCCCTGACCGGCAGGTGACCCATCGCTGACCCGGCCGGCCTAGGCTCGGCCACATCTTCAGATCCCGCCCGCACCCCCCAGGAGAATCCATGAGTCACGCCCCGATTTCGCACGAGTCCCCACCCTGGACGCAGGGCACCTGGCTGAGCGTCCTCGCGGCCGCGCCCGCCGCGCCCGTCAAGGCGCTCGCCGACGCGCTGCTGCCCGAGCTGCACGCGCACGGAGCCCTGGAGGTCGTGCACAACCGCGCCGGCCTGGTGATGCTGCCCTACCGCGACACGGTGCGCGGCACGCCCTTTCACCTGGGGGAGGTGCTGGTCGCCGAGGGCCACGTCCGGCAGGGCCAGCTCACCGGCTACGGCGCGTGCCTGGGGGGCGACCTGGAGCAGGCCCTGGCGGTCGCGCTGCTCGACCTGGCCGCGCAGCGCGGGGATTTCGACGACCGGCTGCGGCCCTTCGTGCTGGCCCAGGCCGGGGCGCAGGCCGCCGAGACCCACACGCTGCTGCGCCAGGTCGAGGCCACCCGCGTGCAGATGGAGACCTTCTGATGGCCGGCCAGCGGCCGCTTCAGCACGAAGGGCCGACCCTGCCCGTCCAGACGCCCGCCGCCGCCCGCACGCAGGCCGCCTTCCGGGTGCTGATGAACGCCCTGTCCAGCCCCGGCGAGTGGCTGCCGCTGCCGGCCGGGGCGGAGCTGGACGCCCCGGAGCCCGCTGCCCTGGCGCCGTATGTCCTGATCGGGGAAACCCTGCTCGACCTGGAAACCACCTTCTATACGCCCCATGCGGAGCTGCGCCGGCGCCTGCTGGACACCGGCGCCCACCCGGCCGCGCCGCACGACGCGGACTACCTCTTCCTGCCGGAGCTGGACGCGGCGGCGCTGGGCGCCCTGGGCTGGGCGCGGCGCGGCGACCCCCTGGAGCCGCAGCGGGCCGCGACGGTACTGGTCGGGACGGAGCTGGTCGGGACGGGGCTGGTCGGGGCCGGGCACGATGCCGCTGGGCACGGGGGGGCAGCACTGACCCTCTCGGGCCCCGGCATCCCCGGCACCCGCCGCGCGGCGCTGGGGCTGCCGGACGCCTTCTGGCAGCTCCGGCGCGGGGCCACCTACCCGCTGGGCTGGGACGCCTTCGTGCTGCGCGGTGATGGTGATGCAGGGCGCAGCGCCCAGTTAGCCAGCGCCCAGGTGGCCGGGCTGCCGCGCACCACGGCCGTGGAGGTGAGCTGAGTGGCCTACGTCGCGGCGCGGGGCGGCGAGGCGGCCATCCTCGACGCCGAGCGGCTCTTCCATGACCTCTGCGGCCCGCTCTCGCCGGAGCGGGTGCGGGCGGTGCAGGGCGCGCTGCCCTACCTGCTCGACCGCGTGATGGGCGAGGCGTCGCTGTACGCCCCGGAACTCGCCGCGCTCGCCCTGGCCCAGACCGGCGGCGAGCTGTACGAGGCGGCGCTGCTGCTGCGCGCCCACCGCACCACGCTGCCCCGCCTGGCCTACGCGCAGCTCACCGAGCAGGCCGAGCTGCTGACCGTGCGGCGCATCTCGGCCGCCTTCAAGGACATCCCTGGTGGCCAGGTGCTCGGGCCGACGCTGGACTACAGCCACCGCGTGCTGGAACTGGGCGTGCTGCAGCGCGGCGAGACCCGGGAGGTGCAGGCCCGCACGGCCGCGCAGCCGGCCCCGCCGACCTATCCGGCGCTCGCCGACTGGCAGCGCCGGGCCGGGCTGCTCCCGCCGGTCAGCGCCCCGGACACGCCCGCCGAGCTGGTGCCCGACCTGACCCGCGAACCGCTGCTGTTTCCCGCGCCGCGCGCCCACCTGCTGCAGGGGCTGGCGCGCTCGGACACCGGCGGCACGCTGGCGCTGGGGTACTCGATCATGCGCGGCTACGGCCTGATTCACCCGACCGTCAACGAGGTGCGGCTGGGCTACGCCGAGGTGCGGCTGAGCCACCCCGCGACCGGCGTGGGCTTCAGCGCGGGCCGGGTGCGGGTCTCACAGGCCGAGATCGTCACGGAGTTCGGCGGCGACGACGCCCGCCCGGAGCTGGCGCTGGGCTTCTGCGCCACGCTGGGCTGGAACGAGGTCAAGACCATCGCGGGCGCGACGCTGGACATGAACATGACCCGGGAGGCCCAGAGCGGCCGGGCGCCGCACCCGGCCCACTCGGCGGAGTTCGTGCTGTACCACACCGAGGGGGTCGAGGCGTCGGGGTTC
Source organism: Deinococcus koreensis (assembly GCF_002901445.1). NCBI lineage: Bacteria > Thermotogati > Deinococcota > Deinococci > Deinococcales > Deinococcaceae > Deinococcus > Deinococcus koreensis. The sequence continues at coordinate 1,813,073 of NZ_PPPD01000001.1, read as the reverse complement.
TGCATCCACTTCAAGCTGCCTCACTACGTGACCTTCCAGTCCGCGCTGGAGGCCATGCGGCAGGTGCGGAATGATCCGGCGGGCGTGGGCCAGGCCGGCGCGGCGGAGGTGGCCCTATGACCGGCGCTGTGACTGGCACTGTGACCGGCCCGGTGACGGGCCCGGTGAGCGCGCCGACCCTGGCGGAACTCGCCCACCCGCCCCAGGACCACACCTACGCCTTCCTCGACGAGTCCGCCAAGCGGGAGCTGCGGCGCACGGTGCTGCGCGCCATCGCCCTGCCGGGACATCAGGTGCCCTACGCGAGCCGCGAGGTGCCCATCGCCCGGGGCTGGGGCACCGGCGGGCTGCAGGCCACCCTGGCGCTGGTCGGGCCGCAGGACACCGTCAAGGTGATCGACCAGGGCGCCGACGACTCGGTGAACGCCGCGAACCTCCGGCGCTTCATCGCGCGGATGACCGGCGTGCCGACCACCACCGACGCCACCCAGGCCACCCTGATCCAGTCGCGCCACCGCGTTCCGGAGGAGGTGCTGGGCGCCGGGCAGGTGCTGGTGCTGCAGGTGCCCGATCCGGAGCCGCTGCGCGCGGTGGAGAGCGACCTCTCGGCCGCGCGGCAGCTGCACGCCGACGCCGACTACGGCCTGCTGTGGCTGGGCCTCTTCGAGCAGCTGATCCGCTACGGCTGGATCATCCAGGGCGCGAGTTATCCGGCGCTGGTGCACGGCCGCTACGTGATCAGCCCCAGCCCGATTCCCCGCTGGGACGTGCCCAAACTGCACCAGGCCGCGCACCTGACGCTGCTCTCGGCGGGGCGCGAGAAGCGGCTGTACGCGGTGCCGCCCTACACCGACGTGCGGCCGCTGCAGTTCGACGACGTGCCCTACCGGGTGGAGGACATGAACGGCAAGGCGTGTGTCCGCACCGGGGCGGCGCACAAATTCCTGAACGAGCTGCCGCAGGAGGGCGGCTCCTCGCTGCACGAGCTGTCGGACGCCGGCTACGGCGAGACGCTGCTGCGGGGCCGGGAAGACGGACAGGTTCGTCCCGGCGCGACCTACTACGACGACGAGGGGGGCTTCTACCATGACGGTTACCTCGCCCGCTGAGAGCGCGCCCCCTGGGGGGCCGGGGGGCGAACTCGCCGAGCTGCAGCCGCCGCGCCTGATGCTGGACGCCCCGGTGCTGCGGGCCTGCGGGCTCTCACGGCGGTACGGCAGGGTCACGGCCCTGCAGGACGTGGACGTAACCCTGTACCCGCGCGAGGTGCTGGGCATCGTCGGCGAGAGCGGCAGCGGCAAGAGCAGCCTGCTGCGGCTGCTGAATCTGGAGGAGACCCCCCAGGGCGGCAGCTATCACCTGAACGTGCCCGGCGCCCAGGGCCGCGACCTGCTGACCCTGACCCGCTTCGAGCGCCGCGAGCTGCGCGTGCGGCACATCGGCATCGTGTACCAGAACCCCCACCTGGGCCTGCGGATGGAGCACTCCTCCTCCGGCAACGTCGCCGAGCGCCTGGTGCTGGCCGGCGAGCGCTCCTTCGCGGCGCTGCGGCAGGCGGGCCGCGTGTCGCTGGCCGCCTCCGAATTTCCGCTCGAGCGCCTGGACGACCCCCCGCGGGAGCTGTCGGGGGGCATGCAGCAGCGCGTGCAGCTCGCCAAGGCCATCGCCCTGAAGCCCGCGCTGCTGCTGCTCGACGAGCCCACCACCGGCCTGGACGTCAGCGTGCAGGCCCTGGTGCTCGACACCCTGCGGCGGGTTCGCCGGGAGCTGGGGGTCGCCATGGTGATCGTGTCGCACGACCTGGGCGTGATCCGCACGCTGGCCGACCGGGTCATGGTCATGCGCGGCGGGCAGGTCGTGGAGGTCGGGCTGGTCGATCAGGTGCTGGACGACCCCCTGCACCCCTACACCCAGCAGCTCGTGCACGCCAAGCTGTGACCGCCGCCTGTGGGCGCCGCCCGTGAGGATCGGGCTGATCGCCGACATCCAGGGCAACCTGCATGCGCTCGAGGCGGTGCTCGCCGCCCTGGCCCACCCGGGCGGGGGCCGCCCCGGGGTGGACGCGACCCTGTGTGCCGGCGACCTGGTGGGCTACGCGGCGCACCCGAACGAGGTGGTGCTGCGCGTGCGGGCCGGGGGCATTCCCAGCGTGGTCGGCAACCAGGATCAGGCGGTCGGCTGGGGACTGCCCCGCGCCAACCGCCAGCCCGCCGCGCCGCGCACCGAGATCCTGCGCCGCGCGGCCCTGGAGTGGACGCAGGGGCAGCTGCACGCGGAGCACCGCGCGTACCTGCGCGGCCTGCCCCGCCTGATGCGCCTGCCGCTCTCGGATCGCAGCGTAACCGTCCTGCACGCCGGGATCGACACCCTGGACGACTGGCTGACTCCCGACGATCCCCCGGCGCTGGAGGCCCTGGCGCGGCGCCTGAGTTCGGACGTGGTGGTGCTCGGCCACACCCACCGGCCCTTCGAGTACCGCTGCGCGGGCACGCTGTTCATCAACCCCGGCCCGGTCGGGCGCTCCGTGGACGGCGATCCCCGGGCGTCGTTCGCCGTGCTCGACCTCGACACCCTGCAGGCCGACTTCGTGCGGCTGGACTACGACCTGCCGGGCGCCACCGACGCCATCTCGCGCAGCGGCCTGCCCGGCGAACTCAGTGTGCTGATCGCCCAGGGCCGGGCCGCCTGCGGGGAGGGCCGGCCCCCGCTCACCCTCAAGGAGTTGCCATGAACGTGCTCGACGTGCGAGACCTGAGCAAATACTTCGACCTGCACCACACCGGGCGGCGCATCCCGGCCTTTGCCCGGCTGAACCTGGCGCTGCAGGCCGGCGAGTTCGTGCTGATCTCCGGCCCGAACGGCGTGGGCAAGAGCACCCTGCTGCGCACGCTCTACCGCACCTGTCGGCCCACCGGCGGCCAGGCGCTGTACCGCTCGGCGCTGGGCGAGATCGACCTGGCCGCCGCGGCCGACGTGGACATCAGCCTGCTGCGGCGCCGCGAGATCGGCATGGTCAGCCAGTTCCTGCGCCCCCGCCCCCGCGTCAGTGCCCTCGATCTGGTGGCCGAGCCGCTGCTCGACGAGGGCCAACCCGACGCCCACGACCGGGCGGCGGCGCTGCTCTCGGACTTCGGGCTGAAACCCGACCTGTGGGCCGCCTACCCCAGCACCTTCAGCGGCGGCGAGCAGCAGAAGGTCAACCTGGCCCGCGCCCTGATCCGCCCCGCCCGCCTGCTGCTGCTCGACGAGCCCACCGCCAGCCTCGACGCGCCCGCCCGCTCGGCGCTGCGGGCGCGGCTGGCCCAGCTCAAGGCCGGCGGCACCGCCCTGCTGGGGGTCTTCCACCACCCGGAGGACATGGCCGGCCTGATCGACCGCGACCTGCCCCTCACGCCGCCCCCGGCCTGAGCACGGGTGACGGATCCGCCCGCGCTCAGGCCTTCTGCTCGTCCTGCTCGTCCTCGTGTTCGACTTCCAGGCGGATGATGTGCCGGCCCGCGAGGTGGTAGACCCAGCCCTTCTTCTCGAGGGTCAACACGCCCTGGGCCGAGGTCATGGCCTCCCTGGCCTCTGCGATCACCTGATCGGTCGCGGCCTTGATGACGATCTCCTCCCGGTCGATCTGGATGATCCGCAGTTTGGTGGTCATACCTGAGCGTACCCCCCGGGATCGCCCGAAGTGTCAGGGCTCAGGCGGGTCGTCGGGCCAGTGGCGCTGAGCCCCAGGGCTGAGGTGCCACGCGATCCACTTCAGCCGCTGGCAGGCGTCGGCTGCCCTGTCCACCGCATCACAGTCGCGGGCCAGGTGATGAGGATCGTCCTGGGCCTGAACGCGCTGGGCCTGAGTCTGGGGGCCGTGGTGGAGATCTATGCGCTGGACTCATCGAGGCCAGGCATGGTCTGGCACGGGGCGCTGCGGCGCCAGACTCGGCAGCAGGCGCTGACGGAGGGAAAATCACAGGAGGTCATGAGGTGTGGACAGGATCGCCAGAGTTACTGCACACGCCACTACACACGCCGCCAATAGTGCATGCAACACAAATAGAAAAACCCCGTCTAAGACGAGGTCTTCTGTGGTGTGCCCGAAGGGATTCGAACCCCTGGCCTTCTGATCCGTAGTCAGACGCTCTATCCAGCTGAGCTACGGGCACATCTCGGGTGGAACTTCAGACGGACTGGAACTGCTTGGCGGAGAGAGCGAGATTCGAACTCGCGGTAGAGAATAACCCCTACGAGCGTTTAGCAAACGCTTGGTTTAAGCCGCTCACCCATCTCTCCATGCCGAGGCACCGAACGCACGTCTGGACTGTCATCTGGCGAGGGGTGAGGGATTCGAACCCCCGGTAGGTTGCCCTACTACGGTTTTCAAGACCGTTGCCTTCAACCACTCGGCCAACCCCCCTTACGGTGGGCGCACAGCGCAGGGGTCTGCGAAGTGCGAAGGGAAGTATAGGCACCCCCCCCGAAGTTGTCAACGCTTGCGCCAGAGGGCGTAGAGGGCGGCGGCCAGAGCCAGCCCGGCCCAGGGCAGGGCCCAGGGAAAGTGGTGCGGGGCCGGGGAATGGTCGTCCAGAATTGATCGCAGCGCCTCCTCGTGTGCGGTGGGGAGCGGCGGCGACAGGGAAGGGGCAGGCAGCTCCAGATCGGCGGAGACGATGTCCTGGCGGTACCGGTTCTCGCGGGGATGGCCGCTGTGGGCCGCGAGCTGCTGACCGGTGCGGCGCAGTTGCTCGGGCGGGCCGTCCTCGACCCAGGGGGCCAGCGCCAGGAACCCAGGGCGCGGCTCGGTCATGACATAGCTGCGCGCCGCCGGCGCCTCCTGGGCCGGGCCGGTGATCGCGCTCTGGCCGTCGAAGGTCAGGTCGAGCAGGTTCCCGACCACCATGGGGTTGACGGCGTAGCGGATGCCCGTCCCGGCGGCCGTGATCCGCCAGCTGGAGTCCAGCCAGGCCACCGGCTGATCCCGCATGTGCCGGGGGTCGGGAGGCAGCCCTTCCCGGGACGTCCAGGGGGCGCCGTTGGCATCGGGCTGCAGCAGCACCGTGCAGCCCTGCGCCTCCAGCCTCCCGATCACGTCCGGGCGGAAGGCGTCAAGGCTGATGGCCACGCCCAGGTCACCCACCGGGGTCGGGAAGACCCGCAGCTCTCCCAGGTCGCCCGGCGTGAGGTCCACCCCGCCGCCCTGCTCGTCGGGGGTGAGGTGCACCTTGTCGGTGGCGCCGATCAGGGCGCCGTCCGGGGCCAGGATCACCGTCTGGTTGGTCAGCACGCCCGGCACCCGGCGCCGCCGAGCGCCCTCCAGCCGGTAGCGGGGCGTGGGCGCACTGCCGCAGCACAGGTACACGCCGTACTCGCGGGCCAGGTCGCGGCAGGTCTGCAGGTACAGGCGGGTGTTCGCCTCGCTGCCCGCGAGCTGCAGGGCGCGCATGGGCGAGACGCGCTCACGCAGCATCAGGGGCAGCGTGCGGGGCAGGCGGGCCAGGAACAGCGCGGCCGCCACCCGCTGGAAGGTGCCCAGCCCCAGCGCCCAGGCCCCGCCGCGCAGCACCAGCGGCAGGCCGTTGAGTTCGGTGAGCACGACCAGATTCGGCCGATCCCGGGCCAGGTGCGGGCGGGCCGCCTCCAGCTGCGAGCGCATCCAGGCGCGGAAGGCGGCCGCGCTGGTGAAGTCCGTGACGTGCCACTGGGGCTGCACGGCGACGGCGCGAAGGGAGCGGGGGAGCATCGGCACCAGGGTAGCGGCTTTCGGGCGCGGCCTGGGCGCCACTGCGGGGGCCGGGCGCGCCTGGCCCGAGTATGAAGCGGCGCCCAGCGGTCGTCTGTGAGGCCGGTGTGAGACGCCCCATGCTTCGATGGCCCCCGAGATGCGTCCCCCCCCCGCCCCGCCCGCCGCCCTGATTCCCGAAGTCCTGCCCGAAGCGCCCGGCCGGATCTCCCGGCCCCTCCCCGGCCGCGCCCTGAGCCGCCGGGAGGTCTACCTGCTCGCCCTGCCCGTGCTGGCGCTGGCGCTCGTGCCGGGGTGGCTGGTCGGCACGCCCGACCCGTTCGACCGGCTGGCGGTGCCGGCGCTGGCGGGCCTGCTGGCCGGGGTCTTCGTGGCGCTGTGGCTCTCGCGCTGGCGGCTGGAGAGTGTCCTCACGGGGCTGCTCGGCGGGGTGTGGCTGTATCTGCTGGGCCGCATCGCGTTCGTGCTCTCCGGGCCCCCGGACGCGGCGCAGCTGGGCGCGCTGGGCAGCGCCGCCCTGTGGGTGCCGGCGCTGCTGGTCGCGCATATCTGGATGCTGGGCAACCGGGCGGGCCGGCGCGCCAGCCGGCTGGCCCTGGGGGCGCTGCTGAGCGTGCTGGCGGCCTCGGCCCTGCGCCAGCCGGCCCTGCTCGGGGCGCCCGCCAGCGCCCTGCTGGTGCAGTCCCTCCTGGCCGGGCTGATGGGGCTGATCGGCCAGCGCTCGGCCCTGCAGCGGGTCTCCCAGGAAGTGCGGCGCCACCGGCTGGGCGAGCACCTGACCGGCCGGGGCGACAGCCTCACCGGGCTGCCGGATGCCCGGCTGCTACAGGAGTGGTTGCGGCGGGCGCCCCCGCGGCGCCTGAGCGGGCTGGCGGTGGCCGCCTTACGGGTCGAGCCGCCGGTCACCGGCCCCCACGACCCCGGCCCGTACGATCCTCTGTTCGCGGGCTGCCTGACCGCCCATGTCGGGCGGGTGCTGGAGGGGGCCCTGCGCGACCAGGACATGCTGGGACGGGTGGGCGGCGCCGACTTCCTAGTGCTGCTGCGCGTGCCGGACGAACGGGCGGCGCGGGCCGCCTGCGAGCGGCTGCGCCTGCGGGTGGCGGCCCGGCCCCTGGAGGGCGTGAACTCGTCCCTGAGCGTGGGGCTGGCCTTCTACCGCGGTCAGGCGGACGGGCTGACCCTGCTGCGCGAGGCCCAGGCGGCGCTGGAGGCCCGCTGCGCGCAGCGCCAGACCCGGACGGCGGAAACCGGGCAGACGACCCGGTGGACGGGGCCGGCTGAGCCCAGCCCAGAGCCTGACCCGGCGCCCAGCCCGCTCCTCAGTCCGGCGTGACCTGCACGCCCTTCCAGAAGGCGATCCGGCCCGTGATCTGCCGCGCGGCGTCCTTGGGCTCGGGGTAGTACCACGCCGCGTCGCGGTTCTCCTGGCCGTCTACCGAGAGGCTGTGGTAGCTGGCCTCGCCCTTCCAGGGACAGGTGGAGTGCGTGGCGCTAGGGCGCAGGTACTCGGCCCTGACGCTGTCGGCCGGGAAATAATGGTTGCCCTCGACAACCACGGTGTCGTCCGACTGCGCGATGACCTGACCGTTCCAGATGGCTTTCATGGCCCAGGGTAGGCCGAGGGCGCGCGGCAGACCGTCACGGGGAGCGCAGTGTCGTGAATTCCTGACCCCTGCCCGCCGCCTGTTCACCGGATCGTGGTTTTCTCCTCATGAAAGTCGCAGAAGAACTGGATCGGGCATACTGGTCAACGCCTGACAATTGACCCGGCCGGCACCCTTCCTCGTGCCTGCCCGAAGGAGTGACCTGAAATGAAGCGCTTCCATGCTCTGCCCGCCCTGTCCCTTCTGTCCGTGGCCCTGACGGCCTGCGCGCAGCTCCAGTCCCCCGATCCCCTGCAGGCCCTGAAGGCGCGCGACTGGCGCGACGAGACCATCTACTTCGCCATGACCGACCGCTTCGCCAACGGGAACCCGGCCAACGACAACGGCCCCAACCGGGGCGCCGGCGACGTGGCCGACCGGGCGAATCCACTGGGCTGGCACGGCGGCGATTTCGCGGGCCTGAAGGCCAAGATCGAGGAGGGCTACTTCGGACGGATGGGCTTCACCTCCATCTGGGTGAGCCCGGTCGTGCTGCAGGTGCCGGCGATTCCGGGGCCGACCAGCGGGCCGAACGCCGGCAAGCTGTTCGCGGGCTACCACGGCTACTGGGCGGAGGACTTCTTCAAGGTCGATCCCCACCTCGGGACGATGGCCGAGTACAAGGAACTCATCAAGGCGGCCCACAAGAACGACATCCGCATCCTGCAGGACGTGGTGGTCAACCACGCGGGCTACGACGCGACCCTGACGAAAACGAAGCCCGAGTGGTTCCACACGAAGGCCGACTGCGACGCCAGCACGAACAAGACCACCGACTGCGACCTGGCGGGCCTGCCCGACTTCAAGCAGGAGCGGCCGGACGTCACCGCCTACCTGAACGACTTCATCGAGTACTGGCGCAAGGAGACCGGCATCGACGGCCTGCGCATCGACACCATGAAGCACGTGCCGGACAGCTACTGGAAGCAGTTCTTCGCCCCTGGCGGCGTGGGCGATCCCAAGAAGCTCTGGTCGGTCGGGGAGGTCTTCGACGGCAGCCCGGCCTACCTCGCGCGCTTCATGGACGAGCTGGGCGCCCCGAGCGTGTTCGACTTCGCGCTGCACTTCGCCTTCAAGGATCAGATGAGTTCGGCGGGCGGCAACCTCGACCGCATGGCCGACGTGTTCGCGCAGGACGGCGTGTACCGCGACGCCACGCGGCTCACCACCTTCGTGGACAACCACGACGTCCGGCGCTTCGTGAACGAGGTGACCTCGCGCGGCGGCACCCCCGCCCAGGCGGCCGAGCGGCTGGACATGGCGCTCTCAACCATGTACCTGTCGCGCGGCACGCCGAGCGTGTGGCAGGGCAGCGAATACGCGCAGGTCGGCGAGGGCGATCCCTATAACTTCCCCACCGGCCAGGGCAACCGCGAGGACATGGACTTCTCGAAGCTGGCCTCCTCGACGCTGGACGAGCGGCTGGGCGCGCTGGCGGGGGCCCGCCAGCAGTACCGCGCCCTGACGCGCGGCGCGCAGCAGGAGTTGTGGCGCCCGAACGGCGGCGCGCCCGTCCTGGCCTACCGCCGGGTGGTACCCGGCGTGCGCGGCGTGGCCGGGCAGCCGGTGGTCTTCGTGGTGAATGGCGGCGACCGCCCGGTCGACCTGGGCACCCTGCCGGGCGGCGGCATTCCGCTGCTGGGCACCTTCAGCGGCGCGGCGCTGACGGAAGTGACGGGGCGCGCCAATCCCCTGAGCCTCAGCGGCGGCAAGCTGGTCGGCACCCTGCCAGCGCGCACGGTGGTGGCGGTCACGGCCCCGGCGGGGGGCGGCGCGAGCGGCGCGGTCAACCCCGCCCTGCCCGAAGTGGCGGCCCTGGCCGCGCGCCCCGGCGACTCCGCCGTGGAGCTGACCTGGACGCCCAGCACGACCGCGGCCGTCTCGGGGTACCGCATCTATGCCAAGACCAGTTCCGGCGCCGAACGCCTGCTGAACTTCGCGCCCATCCCGGCCACGCAGGGCAGATACCTGGCGCGCGGCGTGACCAACGGCCTGTCCACGACCTTCCGCGTGGTCACGGTGGACGTGAACGGGGCGGAGAGCCGGGGCGCCGCGGTGGCCGCCACGCCCAGCGCGTCGATCACCGCGAAGGTCAGCTTCACGGTCGACGCCCGCAGCCAGGGCAACGGCCCCATTGAGCTGCGGCGCTTCGACACCGGCAGCCAGGTCGAGTACCCCATGACCCAGACGGCGCGCGGGCTCTGGAAGACCGACCTCGACCTGCCGCTGTTCCGGGAGATCAAGTTCAAGTTCGGCAACGACGGCGCGGGCGCGAAGAACTCGGGCTACGAGGGCCCCGGCCAGGGCGACCGCGCCTACACGGTCGGCACGGCGGGCGACGCCTACAGCGGCACCTACGACTTCATCGACTCGCCGGCGCCGGCCAGCCTCATCGAGGGCAAGGTCACGGGCGGCGGCTCGCCGCTGGGCGGCGCACTGGTCGAGGCCACGACCGCCAACCTGAACCTGAACTACGCCCTGAGCTTCAGCGACGGCAGCTACACCCTGTTCGCCCCGGCCGGCGCGCAGACGCTGAAGGCAACGGCAGGCGGCTACCTGGAGGCCACGCGCGCCGCCACCTCGCCGCAGACGGGCGCGGACATCGCCCTGGCCCGCGACCTGAGCACCAGGTACGCCATCGACGGCAACCTCAGCGACTGGGCGGCGCCCAAGGTGGACGTGAAGAGCCCGAAGCCGGGGGGCTTCGGCGAGAACAACAACTTCACCCGCCTGCTGGCCGACAGCGACGCCAACTTCCTGTACCTGGCCTACACCTACCGCGTGGCGGGCAACTCCGCCATCGTGTACCTCGACACCGCCCCCGGCGGCGCGGCGCAGGCCGACAGCTTCGAGGCCTGGCGGCGCGCCGCGACCTTCACGGGCGCCATGGGCGGCGTGGACGCCTTCGTCGCCCGCTACGAGAAGCAGGACGCCCAGCTGCGCCGCGTGACGAGCGACACCGCCACGCCCGAAGTCGCGGTGGCCGACTACAAGTACGCGGCGAGCGGCACCCTCCCCGAGCAGACGGTGGAACTGGCGATTCCCTGGGGCGCCCTGGGCCTCAGCGGCCCCCCGGCGGCCGGCGTGAACGTCGTGGGCGGCATCTTCGGCGGTGACGACTACGGTGCGGGCGACATCATTCCCGACGGGGGCAGCGAGCCCAGCAGAGCCAACACCGTCGGCACCAGCGATCCGCGCCGCGCGACCTTTACGGCCCCGGTGAACGTGAGGTAGCCTCCCGGCCGCGCAACGGAGTCCCAGACGCGGGAGGTCGCCAGCCGAACCTCCCGCGCTGGTCTGCCCGGACGCGGTCGCGGCCACGGCGCCCTCAGGTCAGGCCCATGCGGCGAGCCTCCCGCCATAGGGGCTCGCGGGCGTCCGGGTGGGCCGCCTGCTCGATCAGCGCCGCCGCCTGCCGCTTCTCGTCGGCCCCCAGCAGCTCCGCCACGCCCTGTTCGGTGACCACGGCGGTCGGCTGGAACGAGGTGGTGGGCTCCATCAGGCTGGGACGATGGTGCTCACCTGTGCCCTGGGGTGCCAGGAGCGCAGCGCCATCAGGGCCTGCCCGCCCGGCGCGTGCAGGGCGCCCACGATGAAGTCGGTCTGGCCGCCGAAGCCCGAATGGATGCGCGCCCCGATCCGCGAGGCGTTCGCCTGGGCGAAGAGGTCGACCTGCAGCGCGGTGTTGATGGAGGTCATCAGTGGCTGGCGCGAGATCTCGCTGGGTGAGTTCGTGACCTCGGTGCGGCGCATGACGATCCGCGGATTGGCGTTCATCCAGGCGTACAGTTCCTGGGAACCGAAGGCGAACGACGAGATGATGGGCCGCGCCGGATCGAGGGCGCCCGCCTCTTCCAGGCGCAGCACGCCGTCGCTGAACATCTCCGACCAGAGGGCCAGCCGCCGCCGCTGCGCCAGCCCCGGCAGGGTCGCGTCGGACACCTCGCCGATGCCCAGCTGCAGGGTCGCGCCGTCGGGCACGCGGGCGGCCACCAGCGCGCCGATCTGCGCGGCCGCGTCGGCGCCGGACGCTGCTCCGGGGCGCGCAGCCACGTCGGGCAGCGGCTCGTCGACCTCCAGCACGCCGTCGAAGACGCCGGCATCGTACTCGCCGTCGCCGAAGGTGTAGGGCATCTGCGCGTTGGCCTGGGCGAGCACCAGCCCGCCCCGCGCCCGGCAGGCCTTGATGGCCGCCGGCAGGACGTTGACCTCGATCCCCAGCGAGAGCCGGCCCTGGCGCGGCGCCGAGGTCTGCACCAGCACGAGGTCGGGCACCAGCGCGCCCCCCAGCAGCAGCGGCACCAGCGACAGTCGCGCGGGCACGTAGCTCAGCCGCGCCTCGTGACGCATGCCGGGGCCCACGAAGGTGGTCTCGTAGCTCACGCCCTCGCGGCGGGGCAGGCCGGCGGGCGCGTTCAGCGCGTGCAGCCGGTAGCGGGGCAGGGCGCTGTCCAGCGCCGCGAGGAGCGTCCAGGGCACGGCCAGATTGCCGCTGACCACCACGCGCGGCTCAGCCGGCCAGGCCCGTCCGGTCAGCAGGGAGGTGAGTCCGGTTACGTCCAGCGTTCGCATGGTGGTCATGCTTCATTCTTCACCCCGGTTGGACGCCGGAGCATGACGGCCCAGGGAGCACGGGGCGCAGGCAGCGGCGCTCAGCGGCTCGCCCACAGCTCCACCAGCCCGCGCAGGGTCAGCGTCTCGTCGTAGTGGTCGATCTCGCGGCAGATGCCCTCGATGGTGCGCGAGAAACCGCCCGTGGCGACCGACACCGCGGGCCCCGGCAGCTCGGCCCTGATGCGGCGCAGCAGGCCGTCCACCATCTCGGCGTAGCCGTACACCAGCCCGGATTGCAGGGCGTGCACGGTGTTCTTCCCGATGGCACTCTGCGGCGCGCTGAGCGTGATGCGCGGCAGCTTGGCCGCCCGCGAGAACAGCGCGTCGGCGCTGACCTGGGCGCCCGTGGCGAGCACGCCGCCCAGAAAGCGCCGGCCCCGGCCGATCACGTCGAAGTTCGTGGAGGTACCGAAATCCACCACCACCGCGTACTCGTGGTGGCTCATGTAGCGCTCGGCGCCGAACAGGTTGCACAGGCGGTCGGCCCCCACCGCGTCGGGCTGGTCGAGTTCCACCGAGACGTCGGGCAGGTTGCCGGCAGCCACGCTGAAGGCCTCGATGCTGAAGTGGCGGCGCAGCGCGAGCTGGTAGTTCTCGCCCACCGGCGGCGCCACCGAGCTGAGGATCGCCGAACGCGGCATGGCGGCCCCGGCCAGCGCGAACAGCCCGTGCATCTGCAGCGCCAGGTCGTCGGGCAGGACGTCGCGGTTGGTGCGAACCCGCCAGGTGTGCGTGAGGTTCAGCGTCTCGTCTGCGAGGCCCAGCACCGTGCTGGTGTTGCCGATATCCACGGCCAGAAGGGGAAAGGCGGGCACGGTTCCATTCTAGGGGAGGGCATCTGGAGGCGGCGGTCAGAACAGGGCCGTGTCGGCGGGGCGACTCTCCGCCGCCGGGCGCGGGAATGCCAGGAAAAAGGTGGCCCCGCTGCCCGGCCGGCCCTCGGCCCAGACGCGCCCGCCGTGCCGCTCGACGATTCGTTTGACATTCGCCAGCCCCATGCCGACCCCGGCGAACTCGCGCTCGCTGTGCAGGCGCTGGAAAGTGCCGAACAGGCGGCCGGTGTGGCGCGGGTCGAAGCCCACGCCGTCGTCCTGCACGAAGACCACCCACTCATGGGGGTCGTTGCGCGCCCCGACCTCGATCCGGGCCTGCTCGCGCCCCGAGGTGTATTTGATGGCGTTATTCAGCAGGTTCTCGAAGGCCAGCCGGAGGAGGTCGGGATCGCCGTGCACCACTGGCAGGTCGTGGGCCACCCACTCGATCTCGCGCCCCTGGGTCTCGGGCGCCATGTGTGTCCAGGCGCGCAGCACGACCTGGGCCAGATTGACCGGCTGCAACGTCATGCTGCTCTGGGACACGCGGGCCAGCCCCAGCAGCTCCTCGATCATGCTGTCGAGCCGCCCGGCCGCGCCCCCGATCACGTCCAGCAGGCGCTGATCGTCGGCGCTCAGACGGTCTCGGGCGTTGCGCTGGAACAGTTCCAGGAAGCTGCGGACATGCCGCACCGGCGTCCTCAGGTCGTGCGATACCGAGCCGATGAAGGCGTTGAGTTCGTCGCGTTCCGTCCGCAGCTCCAGGGTGCGGCTGTGCACCTTCTGGGCGACCTCCGAATCCAGGTCGGACTGGCGGATCTCGGTGTGCCGGCGCTCGGTGATGTCCTCGTGCAGGATCACGGCGTAGCGCTCGCCCCCGTGCGGAAAGGGGTTGACATGCACCTTGAACCAGCGCTCCTGGGTGGGGCTGTGGCAGGGGTACTCCATCTCGAAATCCGGCTGCGCGCCGGCCAGCACCCTCCGCAGGCCCAGGGCCACCGTCGGCCCCTCGTCGGCCGGGAGGTCGCCCAGACCCTCGCAGGCCCGCAGGTAGTTGGTGCCCAGGCCCCCGGTCTGCTCGTCGCCGCCGTTTTCGGCCGTGAAGCTACGCCACGCCTGGTTGACCGCCACGATCTGCCCCTGGGGGTCGACCACCGCCAGGATGTCACCCAGCGCGTCCAGTGCACTCTGCACCGCCGTGATGGGGAGACTGATGGTGCTTCCCTGGGTGGCCACCTGGGGCACGTCCTCGTGAGCCATGAACCGCGCCTCCGGGCACTGAAGTCCGTTGTACCACCGGGGGCCTGGAGGTCGATCACGCTGCCCTTCATCGAAACTCAAGCAATGGCACGCCCGGACAGGCCAGAGTCAGACAGGCCCACGGTAAGGCCGCCGACCCGGTCTCAGGTCGGCGGCTCTGCGGTGTGAACCTCTACTGGAAGCTGCTCAGGTCGAGCGGCACGCTGTAGGCGCAGGGGGTCTCCGCCTCGGTTCGCAGCAGCAGTTCGGGCTTGTCACTGGCGCCGATGCCCGCCTTGAGCGGCTCGAAGTAGTACACGAGCGTCCCCTCCAGCGGGCCCTGCGCGGGGGCCGCCGTGCCGGACGCGGTGCTGGCCGACGGGGGGCTGGCCGGTGTGGTCGTGGCGGTGCCGGTCGCGGCCGGAGTGACCGGGGGCGGGCTGGCGGGAGCGGCCGTGGAAGCGGTGCTGGCGGGCGCCGAAGCGCCGCCCTGGGCCGCCGTCGGCAGGGCCACCGGCTTCCAGTCGTTCACATAGGAGCTGCGAACCGGCGCGATGAGCTTGCCGTCGGCGCCCTTCATCCGCACGAGGTAGGCGCCGCGCGCCTTCTCGCTGGGCAGGCCGCGCACCGCCACATCCACCCGCAGTTCGCCGTCGGCGAGCCGCTTGCCCTTCAGATCGGCGCCCAGCGCGTCGGTCACGCTCAGGCTCCTGAAGGTGTCGCGGGCCTCCTGCGCCTGGAAGTACAGCTGATCGGCCTGCCCGCTGACCGTCACGGCGACCGGCCGGCTTCCCCGGCTGAAGTCCTGTGGGGCGGCCAGCCAGTCGGCCACGCAGCGCTCGCCCCCGTCGAAGGCCCGCACGGCGTCCTTGCCGGCCACGAAGGCGCCGCCCCTCACGCTCAGGTCGATGGTCTGGAAGGTCGGCAGCGGATCGCGGCGGCCATACGCCCCGTCGATCACGTTGCGGGCGGTGGTCTCTTCCAGGCTCGGCACCCACGCCAGGGCGGGGCCGGAGCACAGCAGGGTCAGGAACAGCAGGGCAGGTGTACGCATGTCGAACCTCGGGAGAAGGAGTAGGGAGGAGAGGGAAGCAGGTGTGGATCAGACCGGCCGGGCTAGTCCTTGAGGTACACCACGCGGCAGGCCTTCCCCGCCGAGCGGAACTGGCTGGTAGCGGCGGCCGAGAGCGTGACGTCGGTCAAGACGCCCGAGTTCGGGGCGAGGCGGTTGGGCTGGATCCGGCTGGCCTTCAGGCGGGTCACGTTCTTGAAGCTGGAGATCTGGCCCTCGCCCGTGATGTAGGTGTGCAGGTTTCCCGCCTGCACGAGGTCGTTGCTGACCCCCTTCACCAGCGCGGCGTCCGGCCAGAGCTGGGCGCCCCCCTGGTCGTAGACGAGGCTGGTCATGTCGCGCTGGAAATTGCCCAGGCCCCGGACATCAATGACCACCGTGCAGTTCAGGGGCCGGTCTTCGGAACCGCCACCTGTTCCGCCGGCGCCGCCCCCCCGGGCCGAGACGCCCGCGCCGCCCGGCCCCGCACCGCCGGGGCCAGCCGTGCCCGCTCCCGCGTTGCCGCCCCCGGTGCCGGCGCTGCCGCCCGCGCCCTCCCCGCCGGGGCCACCTCCCGGTGGCGTTCCGGTCGAGCCTCCAGCCGGGCCTTCAGGGGTGGTTCCGGAGCCGCCGGGCCCGGCGGCGGCCGAGCCGCCTCCAGCGCCGCTGGTGGGCGCGCTCGCCGCGGGCGACCCGGAGCCGGCAGGAGCGGAACCGGACGCGCCTCCGGGGGTCGCCCGGGGGGCCGCCGGGGCGGGCTCGGCGGGGGCCGGCGAGCCGCTGGACGCGGGGCTGCCGGACGGGGTGCCCCGCGCGGGGGCGGCGGGGGCGGCAGCGGGCGGGGCCTGCGCGGCCGGGGCCGTGGCCGGGGCCGTGGCCGGAGCCGTTCTCGCCGGGGCCGGCGCCGCGGGCGAGGTGGCCGCCGGGGCCGTTCCCGTGGTGGGCGCGGTGGTGGGCGCGGGCGGGGCCGGGGTCGCGGAAGCGCTCCGCCCACGGCCCGCCGGAGCGACGGGCGCCGTGCTGGGCTCTGGAGCCGGTGGGGCGGCCGGTTGGGCAGCCGGTTGAGGGGTGGGCTCCGGGGCTGGCCGGGTCGCCGGCGCGGGCGTCACGCGTGGGCGGGCCGGAGCCTCGGCCGTGGCCGGCAGGGTCGGGGCGCGGGCCGGGGCGGGCGCCACCGGCTCACTGGGCTGTGTGGCTGCCGTCTGGGCGGCCTCAGCTGGGGCCGCCTCAGCCCGCGCCGCGCTGGCAGAGGGCCGGGCCGGGGCGGGGTCGGCGGTCACGGCCGGGGCGTCGGTGACCGGGCGGCGGGTGGGCGCCGGAGCGGGGGCGGGCGCCGCGCGAACCGGGCTGACCGGCCGGGGCTCCGGCGCGGCCGCCTCGACCTGACCCTGCTGGGGACGCGGCGCGCTCTGCGGCGGCAGCTCCGTGGGCACGGGGGCGCGGGCGGCCGGGGCCGGGGCGCTGCGAACTGGAGCGGTGCGGACTGGAGCGGTGGCAGCCGGAGCCGGAGCAGGTGTGGGGACGGCACGCGCCGGGGGGGTGCGGGCCGGGGCCGCCGGGGCCGGAGTCGGGGGCTGGAGCGGCCGGGCTCCGGAGCGGCTGGCCTGGGGCCGGGTGGAGGGCGCAGTGGCCTGGGGCGCAGCGGGAGACGGCGCCGCGGGCGCCGGGGAAGCCGGGGTCGAGCGCGCCGCCCGGGGCCCGGCCGCCGCCTGTGGGGCTGCTGCTGTGGGCGACTGGGCTGCGGACGACTGAGCTACGGACGACTGGGCCGCCGGCCGGGACGGTGTCGGCACCTTCACCTCAGGCGTGACTCTGCTCTCCGGAGGAGTGGGGGCCTCTGGCGGAGCGGGCGGCTCCGGGTCGGGCGGCGTGACCTCCGGCTGGGGCTCCGGGGGCAGGGACACCTCCGGGACGGGCTCCGGGGTGAATTCCTTGGGCGGCGGGATCACGAACTCGGGGGGCTGGGCTGGAGTCCGGGCGTCGGGCGAAGGCGGCGTGGGCGCCAGCTTCACGATCTCCAGCGGGGTCTCCTCCGGAACCTGGGGAACGGTACCGGGCCGCACCAGCAGCAGCCCCGACAGCAGCGCCACGTGCAGGGCCACGGTCGTCAGGGCCGCGCGCCGCCGCTCGCGGTCTTCCCCGCTGGGGGGCCGGGGGTTGGGCCGGGACGGCCCGGGCGACCGCGAGCGATCCGGGGGCCGGGGCAGGGTGGTCATGGTCTACCCCTCATCGCTCCTCCCTGAGGGGCGGCTCGGAGCGGGCGGGCCGGGTCATGGCGTGGCCCGCGTGGCCAGGGCCAGCTTCTCGCCGCCGGCCCGGCGGATCTCGTCCATCACCTTCATCACGGCGCCGTACTGGCCGCGCTCGTCGGCGCGCAGGCCGACCGCCTTGTTCGAGGCGTCCAGCAGGGGCCGCAGCTGCCCCGCCAGCCGGGCCAGGGTGGTCGCCTCACCGTTCAGGTACACCTTCCCCTCGGTGTCCAGACTGACCACCGGCAGGGAGGAGGTCTCCTGCACCGACGTGCTGGAGCCAGGCAGGCTCAGCGGCAGGGCGCGGTCGCGCGGCGCCAGACTGCTGGTCAGGAAGAAGAAGATCAGCAGCAGCAGCACCACGTCCACCATGGGCGCGAAGTCGAAGGTCACGGCGTCGCCGCCCCGGGCGCGGCGTCTCACCGGCGCACTCCGGCGACGGGGGCGGCCCCGTCGAAGCTCAGGGCGACCTCGGGCATGGCCGCCGGGGCGCTGGCGATGGCAGGCACGGCGGCCCCCACGGCCGGGCGGATCAGCCAGCCGGGCAGTTCCTCACGCACGCGCTCGGCCTGGGTGGCGAGCCGGTCGGCGCGGGCCCGCAGGGCGCCGCGCGCCACGTAGGCGATGATCGCCACGATCAGGCCGCCCGCCGTGTTGACCAGCGCCTCGCTGATGCCGGTGGCGAGCTGATCGGGCGTGGGGCTGCTGGTCTGGCTGAAGACCAGGAAGGAGCGCACCATGCCGATCACCGTGCCCAGCAGGCCCAGCAGCGGGGCCACCTGCGCGGCGGTGCCCAGCGTGCTCAGCCCGGCGTACAGGCGGTCTTCCTCGACCAGCAGGGCGCCCTGCATGGCGCTGGCGGCGGCGTCCGGGCCCCGGTCGGCGCGCGACAGCCCGGCCCGCAGGACGTTCATCGCGGGCGCGGGGTGGGCGGCCCGGTCGACCTCGGCCAGCGCGGCGGCAGGCCCGCTTTCGGCTGTGATGGCCCGCGCCCGCTCGATCAGGGTGCTGGAGTCGCGGCCCAGCCGGGAGAGCACCTGCGTCCGGACGGCGATCAGGTAGACGACATACACCGACAACAGCAGGAGTACCCAGAGCAGCGGCCCGGCGTTGCGGAGTAGATCGAAGGTATTCACCCGGTCACATTTAGCACGGGGTTCCTGACGGCAAGTGAAGGGAAGGTGTGGAGCGCGTGCAGGGGCGCGGAGGGCGGCCCATGACCGTCGCCCCGCGCGCTGCCGGCTGACCCTTCGCGCACAGGACTGATCTAGGATCGGCCCATGACCCCAGGAACGGCCCGAAGAACCTCCCGCCTGAAGCGTCTGGGCGCGACCGCGCTGTTCGGGCTGCTGGGGGCTGCGCTGGGCTGGACACTGGCCACCTTGCTGCCCGCTCCGTCCAGCGGCGGCGCCCTGACGGCGGGACTGCTGCTGGGGCTGATCGTGCAGATCCTGGTGCATGAGCTGGGCCACGTGCTGCTGGGGGTTCTGGGCGGCCTGCGGGTCAGCCTGCTGGCGGTGGGGCCTCTGAGTTATCAGCCGGGCTATCAGCCGGGCGACCAGCAGGGCCGTCGGACGGGCCGGGGCCTGCGCTGGCGTCCCTCTCCGGCGCTGGGCTTCGCGTATCTGGTGGCGCCGCCGGGGATGGCGTTGCCCGAACTGGTGACCCGCTACCGCCAGATGGTGCTGGGCGGCCCGCTGCTGGGGCTGGGGTTCACCGCCCTGTGCTGGTGGCTGGCCGTGATCCTGCCGCCCGGCGGGCCGGAAACGGTCGCGGCCGTCACGGCGCTGCTGGGGGGCGGGCTGAATCTGCTCTCACTGGTGCCGCTGGCCTCGGGCGGGCTGCTCACCGACGGCGCGAGGCTGCGCCGGCTGTGGCCCGGTTCGCCCACGGCGCTGCGCGAGGCGGCGGTGCTGGCGCTGGTGCCCCTGTCGCGCGAGAGCCGCCCGCGGGACTGGCCGGCAGAACTGCTGGACGCCGCCCAGCAGCCCCAGGGCACGCCCAGCTACGACGCGGCGGCCCGGCAGTACGCGGCCCTCGCCGCCCTCGACCGTGGCGACCCCGCACAGGCCGAACGCCTGACCCGCGAGGTGCAGGCCCTGGTGGCGCCCCTGCCCCCGATGGTTCAGGCCGGATTCCTGGCCGAGCAGGCGTATCTGGAGGCCCGGCTTGGCCACGTGGCGGCAGCGCGGCAGACCCTCGACGCCCTGCCGCGCAGCGCTTTCCTGCCCAGCGTGACCCGCCACCGGGCCCGGGCGGCCGTGCTGCTCGCCGAGGGCAATGCGCCTGAAGCGCTGGCCGCCATCCGGGAGGCCCGCCAGGGCCTGGACGACGCGCTGGCCGCGCCCGGCATTGAGGAGCCCTGGCTCGCGGAACTGGAGGCCGAGGCGGCACTCCTCCAGCGCACCTGATCCTCTGGGCGTGTCCACACTGCCGCCCCCGGCCCCGGTGATCACCTCTTCTCAATCCATACCAAAGCACTCGACTTTAAGCCCCGGAGTCGCTAAAATGGGCGGGTAAGTAGGAATGATTCCTAACAACCCACGCCAGACGTCGTTCCCAGACGTGCCCCAAGGAGACCCATGACCGACCAGCCCCACCAGCTCGAAATCCGTAACCTGCACGCCACCGTCGGGGACACCGAGATCCTCAAGGGGATCAACCTGACCGTGCCCCGCGGCGAACTGCACGCCGTCATGGGGCCGAACGGCAACGGCAAGAGCACGCTTGCCAAGGTGATTGTCGGCGATCCCGAGTACACCGTCACCCAGGGTGAGGTGCTGGTCGACGGCGTGAACATCCTGGAGATGGAGCCCGACGAGCGCGCCCGCCTGGGCCTGTTCCTGGCCTTCCAGTACCCGGTCGAGATCCCCGGCGTGACCATCGCCAACTTCCTGCGCCTCGCCATGCAGGCCCGCAAGGCCGAGGGCGAGGAGGTCTCCTTCACCGAGTTTTACGGCAAGCTGCAGGGCGCCCTGAAGACCCTGGAGTGGGACGAGAGCATCGTCGAGCGCTACCTGAACGCCGGCTTCTCGGGCGGCGAGAAGAAGCGCAACGAGATCCTGCAGATGCTGATGCTCGACCCCACGTACATCATCATGGACGAGACCGACTCGGGCCTGGATGTCGACGCCCTGAAGATCGTCGCCAAGGGCGTGAACTCCATGCGCGGCAAGGATCTGGGCGGCCTGATCATCACCCACTACCAGAGACTCCTGGACTACATCGTGCCCGACAAGGTGCACATCATCGTGGACGGTAGGGTCGTGCAGAGCGGCGGCGCCGAGCTGGCCAAGAAGCTGGACACCCAGGGCTACGACTGGGTGAAGGAACTGGCGACCGCCTGAAGATGCGGAAGGCTGATGGCCGATGGCAGAAGGCCAGACCCGCTTCAGCGCCTGCCACAGCCGTGTGTTCAGCCATCTGCCTTCTGCCTTTCGCCTTCCGCATCCCCCCAAGGAGCACCACATGACCATCAATCCCGAAGTGAACGAGATCAACGCCGGGTACGAATACGGCTGGAGCAACCCCGAACGCTACGCCATCAAGGCCCCCAAGGGCCTTCGCCGCGACGTGGTCGAGATGATCTCCAAGGCCAAGGACGAGCCGCAGTGGATGCTCGACTTCCGCCTCAAGGCGCTGGACATCTTCCTGAGCAAGCCCATGCCCACCTGGGGCGCCGACCTCTCGGGCCTGAACCTCGACGAGATCTACTACTACATCAAGCCCGAGGGCATGAACGCCCGCTCATGGGACGACGTGCCGGACGACGTGAAGAAGACCTTCGAGCGGCTGGGCATCCCCGAGGCCGAGCGCGCCGCCCTGGCCGGCGTGGGCGCCCAGTACGAGTCCGAGATGGTGTACCACAACCTGAAAGAGGAGTGGGAGAAGCTGGGCGTGGTCTTCCTGAGCATCGAGGACGGCCTCAAGGAGTACCCGGAGCTGTTCCGCGAGCACTTCGCCACCATCGTGCCCCCCGAGGACAACAAGTTCGCGGCCATCAACTCGGCCGTGTGGAGCGGTGGCTCCTTCGTCTACGTGCCCAAGGGCGTCAAGGTGGACATCCCCCTGCAGACGTACTTCCGTATCAACGCCGAAAGCAGCGGCCAGTTCGAGCGCACGCTGATCATCATCGACGAGGGCGCGCAGGCCCACTACATCGAGGGCTGCACCGCCCCCGCGTACTCCAGCGACTCCTTCCACTCCGGCGTGATCGAGATCGTGGTCAAGGAGGGCGCGCGCTTCCGCTACTCCACCATCCAGAACTGGAGCCACAACGTCTACAACCTGGTCACGCAGCGCGCTGCCGTCTACGGCAACGGCGTGATGGAATGGGTCGACGGCAACCTGGGCTCCAAGGTCACCATGAAGTACCCCGCCTGCTACCTGCTGGAAGAGGGCGCCCGTGGTGAAGTGCTGTCCATCGCGATGGCCGGGCGCGGCCAGCACCAGGACGCCGGCGCCAAGATCGTGCACTTCGCGCCCAATACCTCGGGCACCATCGTGTCCAAGAGCATCTCCAAGGATTCGGGCCGCTCCTCCTACCGGGGTCTGGTCAAGATCTACGAAGGGGCCAAGGGTTCCAAGACCAACGTGGAGTGCGACGCCCTGCTGCTCGACGACGAGGCGCGCACCGATACCTACCCCTACATCGAGATCGAGGAAAAGGACGCCCGCGTAGGTCACGAGGCGACCGTTTCCAAGATCAACGACGACCAGATCCTCTACCTTCAGAGCCGGGGGCTCAGCGAGGACGAGGCCGCCGGCCTGATCGTGCGCGGCTTCATCGAGCCCATCGCCAAGGAACTCCCGCTGGAATACGCCGTGGAGCTGAACCGGCTGATCGAGCTGGAAATGGAAGGCAGCGTCGGCTGAGCGGCTGGAGATTTCCTCAGTTGACTGCCCGAACTGTGCAGGCCTACGGAGTCATTCCAATCTCGACTGCGAATGAGCAGGCCTCCGGTATGGCGGAACTGAGGACATCTTAAGGCCCACTCTCTTGGAGGCAGAAGCTCCAAGATCGAGGTAGAACCGTCCATCCTCGCCCCTTCCCTGGAGCACCTGTGACCCCACCCTCCGAATCTCCTCTGCCCAGCTTCCACAGGGCCACCACCCTGTGTGGTGTCAGCCGAGATGGCCCACCGTTTGTCCGCTGTGCGGGCGTCTGGCAGGTCGGCTGACACCATGCCCATCTGGCCTTTTTCCAGACGCGAGAAGAGAGCAGAAGCCCTCAGCCCTGACCAGCGCTGGGCGCTCGCCGCCACGGCCCTCTATACCGAGCTGAACGAGGGGTACCACGACCGGCTGATCCCCATTGCGGGCTTCGATGTGAAGGCAGAGCGCGAAAGTGTTCAGGAGATGTGGGGGATCGAGGGGGCCGATCACGCCGTTCCCGCCCTGGACTGGCTGGTGAGCGAGGGCCACCGAGGCACCATCCTGAGCGAGACCGGGCGAGAGGGGACGGCCTGGGATCTGGTGCGCGTCATCAACCTGTCTCGCATCCTGTACGGCGCCGGCTACCTGACGGAAGCGCAGGCATGGGCCTCCATGATCCAGGCGGCCAGAAGCCTCAGGGCCACCTATTCGTCCTGGGGCGAGATGGGTGAGGCCTTCCTGCACGGCCGGGACTGGTGGGCGAAGGGACGATCCGCGGCGTTCCAGACCGCTCATGTCCGTCTCCTCGACCCACAGAACGCGGACAGCCCCTGGAATCAGGTCGCTTGGAACTCCATGGAGCCAGCCGTGTCCGCCGCAGAGTGGCGGAGCAATTAGCCGTGCGACGTACCCAGATCCGAACAGACGACCGAACTCAGCCCCACTGGAGGCCCCATGACCCAATTCAATGATCAACTCGCCGCCCACAGCGGCCCCGACTGGCTGACCGCCAAACGCCGCGAAGGGCTGGAACTTTTCAACACCCTGACCCTGCCCACCGAACAGGTCGAGGCCTGGAAATACACGCAGGTCGATGTGGACTTCGCCGCCCTGCGCCCGCACGGCAAGCGCGACGTGGTGACCGATGTGTCGGCGCTGCCCCCCAGCGTGCAGGAACGCCTGACCGGCACCGACGTCGGCGCCTTCCTGGTGCTGGACGGCCCCGACGTGGTGTACCGCACCGAGCTGCCCGCCGAGCTGAAGGAGCAGGGCGTGATCTTCACCGACCTGAAGACGGCGGTGGAGCAGCACGCCGACAAGGTGCAGCAGTACCTCTACTCGGTGGTGCCCGCCGAGGTGCCCGACGACACGACGATTGCCGCGCCCGGCACCACGCCCAGCAAGAGCCCCGACCCCAGCGAGGGCAAGTTCTCCGCGCTGGCGGCGGCCCTGTGGACGAACGGCGCCTTCGTGTACGTGCCGCGCGGCGTGACCGTGGAACTGCCGCTGGGGTCGTTCCGCGTGATGAGCGAGGCCGGCACCTACACCGCCACCCGCACGCTGGTGGTGGCCGAGGCGAACTCGCAGGTCACCTTCATCGACGAGCAGGACAGTGAGGCCCTGCCCGGCACCTACGCCATCGGCGCGGTGGAACTGGTGGTGCAGGACGGCGCCCGCGTGCGCTACGTGTCGATCCAGAACTGGGGCGAGGGCGTGACCCACATCCAGCGCCAGCGCGGCGACGTGGGCCGCGACGCCACGCTGAATTCCCTGGTGGTCACGATGGGCGCCACGCTGAGTCGCACCGAGATGCAGTCGTACCTGCGCGGCCAGGGCAGCGACTCGGAGATGCTGGCGCTGTACTTCGCTAACGAGAACCAGCACTTCGACCACTACACGCTGCAGCACCATGCCGCCCCGCACGCCCACAGCGACCTGCTGTACAAGGGCGTGAACGACGGCCAGAGCGTGGGCGTGTTCTCCGGCATGATCAAGGTCGATCTGCACGCGCAGAAGACCGACGCCTACCAGAAGCACCGCACGCTGATGCTGTCCAGCGAGGCCCGCAACTTCTCGGTGCCGCAGCTGGAGATCAACGCCAACGACGTGCGCTGCAGCCACGGCAGCACGACCAGCCCGGTCGATCAGGAAGCCCTGTTCTTCCTGCGCTCGCGCGGGATCAGCCGCGAGATCGCCGAGAAGATGCTCGTGACCGCCTTCCTGGAAGACGTGCTGGGCCGCGTGCCGCTCGCCAGCGTCGTGAAGTACATCGAAGGAATCATCGCCAAGAAGGTCGGCGCGGTCTAAGCAACTGGCAGAAAAGAGGGCCACCCGTGATCTGGGTGGCCCTTTCCGATGAGGCTTACGAGCCGGGCAGCGCCTTGGCGTCCATGAGGTGCATCTCCACGCTGGGCTGGATCTTGGCGGCGTAGGCCAGGGCCGCCTGATCCTTGCCGATGGAGCGGTAGGTCTTGATCAGGTCGAGGGTCATCTGGTGTCCGGCGACCTGCACCTTCTGGTATTCGGCGTCGAAGGCGGCGCCGGTCAGGGTGGCCAGCTTGTCGCCCTGCAGGCGCTGGTCGGCGCCGGGCTTGTCGGTCAGCCGGACGCCCTTCCGGGCGGCGGTGGCGCTCAGCTCGGCCTGCGCCCTGATGTGCTCGTCGATCATCTTCTGGGCGTAGGCGCGCACGGCGGCGTTGCTGCTCCTGGCCAGCGCCTGACGCGAGGTGGCGATCTCGGCGAGGTTGCTCATGGTGGCGACCTCCATGAACAGGACGTCGGCGTTGTTGGTGGTCTGGGCGGTCGACAGGCCGGGGGCCATGGCCATCATGTCGGCGCCGCCGGCCAGGGTAGCGGGGGTGAGAAGGAGCAGGGCGGCGAGACTCAGGGTACGGTTCAGCATGGGATTCCTCCGGAAAAGCGAAAGTTGAGGCGGCGCGGTGCGGCTGCCTGCTGCCCACAGCCTCTCCCCCAGGCGTGTCGGCTTCCGTCCGGCCCGGTGAAGGTAGAGGGGCAGCGTCTTGAGCCAGCCTTCGGTGGGCCTTGAGCGCGGACACAGCCCACCTTGAGCTCCTCTCAGACGGCGCCGGGGTGTACGGGGGCATACAGAAAAGCCGGGCGCCTGCGCGTAGGCCTCGTCTCCCGTTTGCGTGCCAGCCCGCACTCTGCGCGGCCCGTTCCGGGATATCACCGGAGGCGTGAAACTCAACCACCTGAACCTCAGCGTGACCGATGTGCCCGCCTGCGTGGCGATGTTCGAGACCTACTTCGGGCTCCAGCGCTCGGACATGCCGGTCAACGAGCACATGGCCTTCCTGCGCGGCGAGGACGGCTTCCTCCTCTCCATGTTCCGGGCCAGAGAGGTTCAGTATCCCAAGACCTTCCACATCGGCTTCATGCAGCAGACCGTGGAGGAGGTGCACGCCATCCACGCCCGCCTGAGTGGGGGCGGCTTCAACCCGCAGACGCCGCGCGAGGAGCACGGCCGGGTCACCTTCTACTTCGACGCGCCGGGCGGCTTCGTGGTCGAGGTGGACGCCTTCCTTTAAGGCACTGGACGTCAAGAGCCGTCCGGTATAACCGGGCGGAGCGAACTCCACCGGGAAGGTGTCCGAATGGAGGCATCGGGCAAAGAGCGTCCGGTGCCGTCGTTCGGACACCGGCTTGAGAGGCCTGGCAGCCGGTCGCAGGACGGACTTCACATGACCGATTTCACAGGCGTCCCCAGCCCTGTCAGGGCCGTGCACGATATCCGGCGCTAGCGTCGGGCCATGTTCACTCGTTCTGGCAGGGCGGCACTCGGGGATCGTGGCGGGATCGGGCGGGGGCCTGGCCGGTTGGCCGGGCTGGACGTCGAGGCCGAGGTGCTGGCCCACGGCGCCTGGCACCGGCGGCTGCGCGACACCATCCAGGGCGAGAGCCGGGAGCCGCTGGACGTGGGCACGGTGTCCTCGCCGGAGGGGTGCGCGCTGGGCCAGTGGCTGGCCGGCGCCGGCCGGCAGTCCTCCGGCGAGCGGCCCGCCTTCGCGGCGCTGGGCCAGGCACACCAGGCGTTCCACACGGAGGCCGGCGCGGTGCTGGCCCATGTCCAGGCCGGAGAACGGCTGAAGGCCCAGCGCCGGCTGCTGACCACCTTCGCCCAGCGCTCGGCAGAGCTGGTGGCCGCGCTGGACGAGCTGTGCCGCAGTCCCGAGCCGGCGGGAAGCCCCACGGCCCCGGCCCTGGTCTGGGACGACTTCACCGGGTAGCGCCCTGCGCCCTCCCGGCCGCCCCCCGTATGCTGGAGGCCGCAGACCAAGGGAGGCGCGGGATGAAGAAGTCGCGGCTGGAGGCGTTCAGTGACGGAGTGCTGGCGATCATCATCACGATCATGGTGCTGGAACTGCGGGTGCCGGAGGGCCACGGCTGGGCCGACCTGAGCGCGCTGTGGCCCAAGTTCCTGAGCTACCTGATCAGTTTCATCTACGTCGGCATCTACTGGAACAACCACCACCACGTGCTGCACACGGTTCGCCGGGTCAACGGCAGCGTCCTGTGGGCCAACCTGCATCTGCTGTTCTGGCTCTCGCTGCTGCCCTTCGTGTCGGGCTGGGCCGGCGAATCCCGCTTCGCGCCGGAGCCCCTGACGGCCTACGGCGTGGTGGCGATGCTCGCGGGCCTGGCCTACACCCTCTTCATCCGGGCCCTCCTGCGCTCGGACAGCGGGAACGCCGTGCTGAGCGACCTGCTGGGCGACTTCCGGAAGGGGTACCTGTCGATGGTCGGGTACGCCGTCGCGATCGTCGCGCCCTTCCTGGGGGCCTGGGGAAGCTGGGTTTCCGGCGCCATGCTGGTCGCCGTGGCCCTGGTCTGGCTGATCCCGGATCGGCGCATCGAGCGCGTGCTGGAGCGGGAACCTCAGGGCTGAGGGGGTCGCGGGGCCGCCCATGAGACCGGGCGCCCGCCGTGGCCCGCTCCGTGAGGCCGATGTGGGATGGGTCAGACGGGCGTCAGACTCGGGGCGCGCCAGGAGGGGCCGGCGGGTCAGGGCCCGAACTTATCCTCTGGCTCATCCTGCGGGCGGGCGGGCGTGTTAACGGCGGAGGCCCGGCGGCCCCCCGGCAGCGGCGCACGCGGGCTCAACATGAAGCCCCGGTGGCCTGGAGCTGAACTGCGTGAACGCTTCCTGCGCCTTGGCTGGGAACAGCGTGGAGGCGGCGCTCAGCGTCTCCACGCCTGAGGTTCAGCTGGGCTTCCTAAGGTGGGAACAGGTCGGCCAGAAGCGTAGCGCTTGATCCTGGCCCGTCCCGCTCCCCGCATCTGGGGAGGCCGTGAGTGGCCCCGTGGGGTGCTCTGAAGTTTTTCCCGCCGGTGGATGCCCCAGCGCATCTGCCCCGACCGGCCTGGGCTCTGTTCAGCTTCGTGCGTTCAGCCCCCGCGTTCAGTTCAGTGCCGAGTTTCCCCGGAGGACGATGATGAATCGTACCCTGACTTCCCGCACCACCCGCTCACTCCGCACCCTGACCCTCAGCGCCCTGCTGGGCGGTGTTGCCCTGACCCAGACCGGTCTGGCCCAGACGGCCGACCCGCCCAGCCTGGGCCTCCCCTCGGCGCAGCAGACCCCGCCCGCCCCGCCGACGCCGCCCACTGATCCGGCGCCGACGCCCCCGAGCGACCCGGCCCCCACCCCACCCACCGATCCCGCGCCGACTGATCCAGCTCCGACTGACCCAGCCCCGACTGAACCGGCGCCCGCCGATCCGGCTCCGACCACCGAGCCGGCCCCGACGACCGATCCGGCCCCGACGACCACCCCCAGCACGGACTCCACCACAGCCGCGCCCAGCCTGACCGCCACCACGGCCGAACTGCCCGAACTGGAAGGCGAGCAGGTGCTCAAGACCGTGCCCACCGTGCTGGGCGAGGCCCTGATCTACGCCGGAACGGTCGAGGACGCTCTGGAACGCACCGTGGAGAGCATGAAGGGCGACGGCTTCACGGTGTCCGAGTCGGACGCCACCAGCGCCAAGCTGGAGAAGGAGGGCGAGAGCGTCGAGGTGCGCGTCAGCGAGTCGATGGGCCTGACCATCGTGGCCGTGGCCCGTGACCTGGAGGCCACCGCGAGCACTCCGGGCACCTCACCGGAGGCCGCCCCCGCGACGCCCTCTACCGAGCCGACCATCACGGTGCCCACGCCGCCGACCGAGACCGCTCCCACCGAGCCGGCCCCGGCAGACCCGGCGCCAGCGGATCCCGCGCCGGCCGATCCTGCACCCACGCCGCCCACCGACCCGGCCCCTACGCCCCCGACGGATCCGGCGCCCACCCCGCCGTCCGATCCCGCCCCGACCCCGCCCAGTGACCCGGCGCCGACGCCCCCCACGGATCCGGCCCCGACGCCCCCGCCCCCCAGCACTCCCTGAGACCCGGCCTCCGAGACCGGCAGTTGAGAGAGGCACCTCAGACCGGCACAAGCCAGGCCAGCCCCCCCGCGGGGCTGGCCTGCTGCCACGCATGGCGCCGCTCTCTGGCGGCCGGGCGGCGCGCCGGGGGGCCGGGTCGCTGGACGGGGGGATACGGCCCACGGTCTGCCCCCCCACGGCTGGGTAGAGTGCCCCCATGACGCGGCGCACACGGGGATGGATCGGTCTGGCGGTGCTGGCCCTGGCCGCCGCCCTGAGTGCCTGCGGCGACGTGCGCTATCTGGCGCAGGCGGCGGGGGGGCAGCTCGACCTGTTGCGCCGCGCCCGGCCCCTGGGCGCCGTGCTGGCCGACCCCACCACGCCCCCCGAGACCCGCCGCAAGCTGGAGCTGGTGCGCGAGGTGCGGGCGTTCGCCGTGCGCCCGGCCGCTCAGGGCGGCCTGGGCCTGCCCGATCACGGCGCCTTCCTGAAATACGTGGACGTGGGGCGGCCCTTCGTCGTCTGGAACGTCTTTTCGGCGCCCGAATTCAGCGTCACGCTGGACACCTCCTGCTTTCCGGTGGCCGGCTGCGTGGGCTACCGGGGCTATTTCCGCGAGCAGGGCGCCCTGGCCTATGCCCGCACGCGCCGCGACGCGGGCCAGGACGTGAACGTGGGCGGGGTCAGCGCCTATTCCACGCTGGGATACCTGAACGACCCCGTACTCTCGACCATGCTCTCGTACCCCGACCCCACCCTGATCCGCACGGTGATCCACGAACTCTCGCACCCCAGCCTGTACGTGGCGGGCGACACGGTGTTTAACGAGTCGTATGCCACGGCCCTGGAGCACGAGGGAATGCGCCGCTGGCTGGCCGCCCACGGCACCCCGGAACTGCGGGAGCAGGACAGGCTGGCGCAGGAGCGCTCGGCAGGCTTCGAGGCCCTGCTGCTGGGGGCGAGGCGGGAGCTGGAGGCGCTGTATTCGCAGACCCAGGACTCGCAGACCCAGGCACGGCGGCCCCTGCCCCCCGAGACGCTGCGGGCACGCAAGGCCGAGGTGCTGGCGGGCCTGAACGCCCGCTACGAGGGTCTGAAGGCCAGCTGGGGCGGCTACGCCGGCTACGACGGCTTCTTCGCACGTGGGGTCAACAACGCCACCCTGGGCGCGGTGGCCGCCTACGCGACGATGGTGCCGGACTTCCAGGCGCTGCTCTCGCGGGTCGGTGGCGATATCCCCGCGTTCATCGCGGGGGCGCGCGGGTGCTCGAAGCGTCCCCAATCGGAGCGCGCCGCCTGCCTGCGGGGAAGCTAGAAAGCGGGCCGGCTCCCAGTGTGGGAGCCGGCCCGCCGGGCGCAGAGGCTCAGTCTTCCTTGGTCTCGCCCTCGCCGTCTGCAGCGGCGGCGGCTTCGGCCTTGACCTCGTCCAGGGAGGCGTCGCCTTCCAGCACGGCTTCGGCGGCTTCCTCGGACAGCTCGCCGGAGGCGACCATGCCGGCCACCTGGGCGGCCTGCGTTTCGGCGGCGGCCTCGTCGGCGGTCATGCGCGGCGGCAGGACGCTAATGATCACGAGGTCTTCGTCGACGGCCAGCTTGCAGCCCTCGGGCAGGCTGACCTGACCGGCAGTAACGTGGTCGCCGATGCTCAGCTTGGTCACGTCCACCACGAGTTCCTGCGGAATGCGGCGCGGCCCCGGCGCCACGATGGCGAGGTTGTGCACCACGACGTCCAGCAGGCCGCCCAGCACGACGCCCTGGCTCTTGCCCTTGGTATGCACCGGCACGGAGACCTCGATGGGCTCACCGTAGGTGACCATGTAGAAATCCACGTGCATGGGGGTGCGGCGGCGCTTGTCCATCTGCACGGCCTTGACCAGCGCGGGGAAGGTCTCGCCGCCTTCCACCGTGATGTCGAACAGGCCGGTGGTGCTCTGGGTACGGAAGGCGCGGTCGAAGGCCTTGCGATCCAGCGTGAAGGAGACGTTCTTTTCCTTGTTGTAGGCGACGGCGGGGATCATGCCTTCGGCCAGCTTTTCCTGGCTCTTGCGGGGTTTGGCGTTCAGTTCCATGTGCGTTCTCCTTGATCTTCGCCGGCCAGCTCTCGCCGCGCATCAGAAAACAGGGTTCTGGGGGCGGGGGGCGGACGTGCAACCGCAGCATCATAGCAAACCCTGGGGGAGTGGTGGAAGACCTCTCTCCCCTCTGATAGACTTCTGCGCGTTGTCGTGTGGCGCCCCAGCGCGGCTCTTCAGCACTGGACTTCCCCGCAGACGGAGAGCTCCAGCGACGAGCCCGGCGGCGAGCGCCCCGACCCGGACAAAGGAGTCAAACATGATCAGCGTGACTGAACTGCGTAACGGCACGAAAGTGGAGATGGACGGCGGACTGTGGGAGTGCCTGGATTACTCGCACCTGAAGATGGGGCGCGGCGGCGCCAAGGTGGTCACCAAGTTCCGCAACATGGAATCGGGCGCCATCGTCGACCGCACCTTCAACTCCGGTGAAAAGCTGCAGGACATCTACGTCGAGGGCAAGAAGATGCAGTACCTCTACAAGGACGGCGACGACTTCGTGTTCATGGACATGGACACCTTCGAGCAGGTGCACCTGAGCCCCAGCCTGGTGAGCGACGCTGCCAAGTACATGAAGGAGAACACCGAGGTCGAGGTCGCCATGTACGGCGACAAGGCCCTGAGCATCACCCTGCCCAACCAGGTGATCCTGAAGATCGTGCAGACCGACCCCGGCGTGCGCGGCGACACCGTGTCGGGCGGCACCAAGCCCGCCACCCTGGAAACGGGCGCGGTCGTGCAGGTGCCGCTGTTCGTCGAGCAGGACACCTCGGTCAAGGTGGACACCCGCACCGGCATGTACCTCAGCCGGGCCTGAACCCGGCCCCCCAACCCAAACGCTCGACCTAAACGCTCTGCGCCGCCTTCCGTGAACCCGGGGGCGGCGCACTTCCTGGGCAAACCTCCCTGGGCAGACCGGACAGGGAGAGGCAGGAAGCGCTCCCCATCCCGCCCGGACGGGCCACCCTGAGCAGCGCGGAGGGTCTGGAACCCGAGCACGGGGCACCACTGCTCCCTCGCGCGGAGGCCCGACCCCACTCCGGAAGGCGACGCATGATCCCACGTCCGCCGTTTCTCCTCCCCCTCCCTCCCGGACGTTAGACTCGGTTCACACAAACGGGCGTTAGGCGGGCGGTGACACTCCGGCCGGCCCGGCGCAGGGCATCATGAAGCCCGCAGCACACCCAGACCAGCACACCCGATCCGTACCGTTGCCAACAGCGCACCACCCAAGGAGGGGCCATGAACCCGGACGACCTCAAACAGATTCTCAATGCCCTCAGCGCCGCCGACGTGCGCGAATTCGCGCTGCGAACCGGCAGTTTCGACCTGTCCCTCAAGCGCGGTCCACAGGCGGCCAGCGGCGCCACGAGCGGCCCGGCCCCGGTCGCTGGCCCCGCGCCCCTGGCGGCGCCCAGCGCTCCGGCCGGCCCTGGCGCCCCCACTCCGGCTGTGGGCGCGGCGTCAGACGCCGCCCCCCAGGCCGCCCAGGCGACCGACCTCCCGATCACGCCGCCCAAAGTGCCCACCCCCGGCACCCCGGTCAAGGCCCCCATCGTCGGCACCTTCTACGCGTCGAGCAGCCCGGACGCCCCCGCCTACGTCAAGGTGGGCGACACGGTGGCCGCCGGACAGGTGCTGTGCATCATCGAGGCCATGAAGCTGATGAACGAGATCGAGGCCGAGACGGGCGGCACGGTGCGCGAGATCCTGGTCAAGAACGCGGAGCCCGTGGAATACGGGCAGACGCTGTTCATCATCGAGTGAGGATGCAGATGGCAGACGGCGAATGGCAGATGGCAAACAGCGCTTTGGCTTCGGCCTGAGCGGTCTTTGGCCATCGGCTCTCTGCCCTCTGCCTCTTGCCGGAGGCAAGCATGTTCAAGAAGATCCTGATCGCCAACCGGGGCGAGATCGCCCTGCGCGTGATCCGCACCGCGCGGGAAATGGGCGTCAAGACGGTCGTGGTGTATTCCACCGCCGACGAGAAGAGCCTGCCCGTGCTGCTGGCCGACGAAAGCGTGTGCGTGGGGCCGCCCGCCAGTAACCAGTCGTACCTCAACATCCCCAACATCCTCTCGGCCGCGCTGATGACCGGCGCCGAGGCGATCCACCCGGGCTACGGCTTCATGGCCGAGAACCCGGATTTCGCCGAGATGTGCCGCGAGCACGGTATCCAGTTCATCGGGCCGACGCCCGAGAGTATGCGGGCCCTGGGCTCGAAGGCCGGTGGGCGCGAGATCGCCGCGCTGAGCAAGGTGCCCGTGGTGCCCGGCACCGGCGTGCTCGACGACACCGACGCGGCCCTGCTGGCGGCCAAGCAGATCGGCTATCCGGTGCTGCTCAAGGCCAGCGCGGGCGGCGGCGGGCGCGGCCAGAAGGTCATCCGCACCCAGGACGAACTCGCCAAGGGCTTCGCGCAGGCGCAGGAGGAGGCGCGGCTCTACTTCGGCGACCCCGCGATCATCATGGAGAAATTCCTCGAGGAGTTCCGCCACGTCGAGGTGCAGGTCATGGGCGACGGCCAGGGCCACGTCATCCACGTCGGCGAGCGCGACTGCTCGATCCAGCGGCGCAACCAGAAGCTGATCGAGGAGGCGCCCAGCACCCTGCCCGAGTCGCTGCGTCAGGAAATCCTGGCGGCAGGGGTGCGCCTCGCCCGGCACGTCAACTACGCCGGCGCCGGCACGCTGGAGTTCATTCTCGACCGCGAAGGCAACTACTACTTCATGGAGATGAACACCCGCATCCAGGTCGAGCACTGCGTGTCCGAGATGATCTCGGGCCTCGATCTGGTCAGGATGCAGATCGAGATCGCCGCCGGCCAAGGCCTGAGCCTGCAGCAGGAGGACGTGATCCTGAAGGGCCACGCCATCGAGTGCCGCATCAACGCCGAAGACCCGGACAAGGACTTCCGCCCGGCCGCCGGCAAGATCGACGACGTGCATTTCGCGGGCGGCCCTGGCGTGCGCGTGGATACGCACACCTACAGCGGCTACGTGATTCCGCCCCACTACGACTCCCTGATCGGCAAGCTGATCGTGTGGCACGACAGCCGCGACAAGGCAATCGCCCGCATGAAACGCGCCCTGGAAGAGACCGTGATCCAGGGGCCGAAAACGACCATCCCGCTGTACGTGAAGATCATGGATAACCCGTTCTACAAGCGCGGCGCCGTGATGACCAACTTCCTGAAAACCAGGATGGAAGCGCCGGGGGCGTAGGTAACGCGGGGGGCCGGGAGCAGGGGGCTGAAACGGGCCCCGCTCCCGGCCTCCGGTTGTCCTGGGGAACAGAGACCGCTCCGGGCCGGCGAGGCCAGCCAGGGCCTCCCGATGCCCGGACACGACCTGAGCGGCGGGGGGAACCTCGCCGCTCAGTGCTGTTCAGACCTTATTTGTCGAATTTGCCGTAGCCGGCGGCGCTGCGGCGGGCGGCGCCACGGGCATAGTCCATCTGCATCTCCACGGTCTCGTGCTTGCCCTCGGTGAAGGTCGAGTCGTGAATCCAGTAGTTGAGCCGGTTGTCGCCGAGCTGCACCCACAGCTTGTGCTCGTCCTCGGGATCGCGCCAGAACGCGACCTGCTCGAAATCGTTGGCCTGCGCCCACTGCTGGATGTCCTTCAGAACGCGCTCGGCCTTCGGATGGGTCATGCGGAACTCCTGACCGTCGGATTCGTTGAGGAACTTGATGTCAATCATGGTTCATCCAGCCTACGCCTGCGTCTCAGGAAACGGTTTTGAGTTGGCTGAACGTGTCTTGAACAAGAGACCCGGTACAAAAAGAAACCGGCGTCCGCCTTCCATCCGGTATCCTCGTCGGGCATGACTGCCCAGCTTCGTGTGGCCCGACTCCCCATGGCCCAATCTCCCCTGAAGGTCACGACCCTGAACGTGAACGGCATCCGCAGCGCCCTGAAAAAAGGGCTGGTGGACTGGGTGGCGCGGGAGGCCCCCGACGTCCTGCTGCTGCAGGAAGTGCGGGCTGATCCCCACCCGGAGGCCCTGGCGCACCTGGGTTACGACAGCGCCTGGTTTCCGGCGAACAGGGCGGGCTACAGCGGCGTGGCGATCCTCTCGCGCCGGGGCCTCACCGACGTGCGCGCCGGGATGCCCCACGAGGAGATGGACGCCGAGGGCCGCGTGCTGAGCGCCGTGGTGGAGGGCGTGCGCTTCGTCAGCGTGTACCTGCCCAGCGGCAGCTCGGGCGAGGAGCGCCAGGGCTTCAAGAACCGGATGCTGGGCGACTACCAGACCTGGGTCTCCGGCCTGCTGGCCGAGGGCCTGCCCACCGTGCTGGGCGGCGACTACAACATCGCGCACCGGGAGATCGACCTGAAGAACTGGCGCAGCAACCAGAAGAATTCCGGCTTCCTGCCCCACGAGCGCGAGTGGATGAGCATGCATCTGGAGGGCGGACTGGTGGACTGTCACCGCGCGCACCTGGGAGAGGCCGCCGAATACACGTGGTGGAGCAACCGCGCCGGAGCCTACGCGAACAACGTGGGCTGGCGCATCGATTACCTGCTGGCCTCGGGCGTGGCGGTGAGCGGGGTGAGCGTGGATCGGGAGGCCCGCCTGAGCGACCACGCGCCGCTGAGCGGCTGGGTGCGGCGGGATTGACCGCAGCGCACAGATCAGCGCCGGAACGCCAGCTCTGCCGCGCGTCCCGGAGTGGTTCGCCGCGGGGCGGGAGCACCGGAGGCGGACATCGCCCCTGTTCCAGCGCCTGATGTGAACTACAGCGCAGACTGTTCCAATCGCCGTTTTTTCTCCCTCCTCAAGACACGTGATGTGAAATGCGAACGGAGTCGCCCGGATCCCTTCCTTTTCTCCCTGCCTCCGTGTGGGGGGACTGGAACAGCTCGCAGAGAGGGCTGGGGACTTGAAAAGCTGCGAAGCAGAGGGGGGACGGGCGCCGCTCGCCATCGTGCCCGACGACCAATGCACAGTCTGCGTCCGATGGTCGGTGGTCTCGTTTCACATCAGGCGTTTCCACCCGGCAGCGCTCAGAGCTGGCCGAATCCAAAGCGGCGGCAGGGCGTCCATCCCGTCCTGCGTAACGATCCCGTCAGACAGGGCGTGTTATGCTGGCCTCGCTGCCGGGTACAGGACAGCGCCCCCACAACAGCCAGACGGGCCGTGGGTCATGGCGCGGCCCGAGGAAGCGAAAACCAGTTCCCGTGAGCGGAAGGGCGTGCGGCGCTTGGGGCCCCTTGGCCCAATGCAGATGATCCGGTGCAATGTGACCCGGCGACCGCGTGCCAGACGAGTGTAAACCTCACGGGCGCGTCCTGATCCACCAGGTGCGTTAATGCCGAAGAAAAAGCAGGATACGGCGCAGGAGGCTTCACCGCCCAGCGCCCCGTCCACCAAGACAGCCAAGCGTCCATCAGGCCAGCGGCCCGAAGTTGCCGCGCCCACCCCCAAGGCCGCCGTCCGTGCTCCGGCGAAGGCAGCCGGAGCGGCCCGTCAGGTGCCTGCCCAGAAGGCCGCCACGCCTGCCCACAAGCCGGCGAAGGCCCAGGCCGCGCCTCCAGCACCAGTGACAGCAGCACCGGCGATGCCAGACCCAGCGATGGAAGCCGCCAGCGTCGTTGCGGCCGAGTCGATGCCGGTCGTCACTCCGGAAAAACCCGCCCGCAAGCCCTCGCGTGCGGCGAAACCGGCGTCCGGGGCGCCGGTGTCACCACCCGTCTCCCCACAGGCCAGCGAACCTGAAGTGCCGGCCACGCCGGCCGGCGCCCGCAGATCCAGAACCGCGAAGACCCGGAACCAGCCCGAGGCTGTGCAGACGCCCCCTGTGCAGACGCCCCCGGCGGAGGCGAAGGCCCCGGCCCGCCAGAGCCGGAAGGCGAAGGGGCAGCCCGCCGTGGAGGCCGCCGAGCCTCTGCCAGTCAACGCGGTTCAGCCTGAGTCCGTCCGGCCCGCCCCCACCAGAACCGCGAAGTCCACGCGCCGGACGAAGGCCAGCGGCACCGGGCCTGCAGCGGGTCAGGCGCTGTCGGCCGCCCCTGCGCTGGCCGAGCCCATGGCCGTGGAGCCCGATCCGGCCGGCGCCGAAGCGGCGGCCCCGACGGCCCCGCTGATTCTG
Source organism: Deinococcus koreensis (assembly GCF_002901445.1). Classification (NCBI taxonomy): domain Bacteria; kingdom Thermotogati; phylum Deinococcota; class Deinococci; order Deinococcales; family Deinococcaceae; genus Deinococcus; species Deinococcus koreensis. Next base: position 1,776,316 of record NZ_PPPD01000001.1, on the reverse strand, counting down.
GAAGTCCCCAAACGCAAGAGCGGGCGGGGCAAGAAGACCCTCCCCGAAGCGCCGCTGCCCGACGTCCTGAACGGGGTCGAGGCGGTCAATGCCGAGAAAGGTGGGCCTGAAGCGGGTGGAGCGGCCGACGCTTCGGTGCCTCAGGTCGTGACCCGGGCCCATGTCCGGCCGCTGGTCGACATGCCCGGCGAGGACGACGGCGAGGAGATCATCCCGGCCCCCCGCTCCAGCCGCAGGCCCCGGCGTGAGGCGGCCCCCGCCCCCACGCCCGAGGACACCGCCGAGCCCGTACAGACCTCGGGGCAGACCTCTGGTCAGGTGCCCGCCCAGGACGCGAATCCGGAATCCGAACTGGTCATCGCGCAGCTCCGCAAGCTGGGCCGGCCCCTGCACGTGCGCGATCTGGAGCGCACCTTCACCCGCCAGATGCTCGACCGCCTGGGCGACTGGCGCGACCTCGAACGCCTGCTGGACGAGCTGACCGAAACCGGGCAGGTCATCCGAACCCGCAAGAAGACCTACGGGCTGCCCGAGGCCATGAGCCTGGTGCGCGGGCGGTTCCAGGCGTCGGCGGCGGGCTTCGGCTTCGTGGTGCCCGACTCCGGCGGCGACGATTTCTACATCCCGGCCGAGCAGACGCTGGAGGCCTGGAACGGCGACATCGTGCTGGTGCGGATGGAAGGGCGCGGCGACACCGGCCGCAGCGAGGGAGGCCGTGGCCCCAGGCGCGGCCAGAAGGGCGACGGCTCGCCGCGCGCCTCGGTGGTGCGGATCGTGCAGCGCGCCTACAAGCAGCTGGTCGGCACCCTGGAGTTCCACCACGGCCACCCGATCCTGAAGCCCGACGACCACCGCGCCCGGCACCGCATTCTGGTGCTCCCGGAGGGCCTGGACGGGCTGGAGGCCGGCGCCCGCGTGGTCACCGAGCTGTACTGGCCCGAGAACACCGGCGAGGACGAGGTCTTCGGCCAGATCAAGCGCGTGCTGGGCGCCGAGGACGATCCCGAGACCGAGACCGAGGCGGTGATCGTGAAGTTCGGCCTGCGCGGCGAGTTCCCGGACGAGGTCGTGCAGCAGGCGAACGCCATCCCGGCGCAGATCCCGGAGGAGGCGCTGGTGGGCCGCCTCGACCTGAGGAGCTTCAACATCTTCACGGTGGACGGCCGCGACGCCAAGGATTTCGACGACGCCATCCACATCCAGCCCACGCCCGAGGGCACCTTCGTGGTCGGCATCCATATCGCGGACGTCAGCCACTACGTGCAGGAGGGCACGCCGCTGGACGAGGAAGCCTACGCCCGCGCCACCTCCGTGTACCTGCCGGGCCGGGTGCTGCCCATGCTGCCCGAGCACCTGAGCAACGGCGTGTGCTCGCTGGTGCCCTACGAAGACCGCCTGACCATGACCGCGCTGGTCGAGCTGTCGGCCGAGGGCGAGATCCTGAAGGTGCAGATCGCGCCCTCTGTGATCAACTCCAAGGCGCGCCTCACCTACGACGAGGTGCAGGCCTATTCGGAAGCGACCGCCACGCTGCCCGAGGCCGCCCGCGCGCTGGAAGGCGACCTGCACCTGCTGCTCAAGATCACCTCCAAGCTGCGCCAGAAGCGGCTGCGTGAGGGGTCGCTGGACTTCAAGCTGCGTGAGGTCAAGGTGGACGTCGGGCCGGGCGGCAAGATGGAGCTGATCCCCATCCGCGAGGAGACGGCGCGCGGCATGATCGAGGATCTGATGCTGCTGGCGAACAAGGTGGTCGCCCGGTTCCTGATCGAGCGCTCCATTCCGGCGCTGTTCCGCATCCACGAGGAACCCACGCTGCAGCGCTTCCAGGATGTGACGAACGCCATCGGGCGGCTGGGCTTCTCGTTCCCGGGCGGCGAACCCACCCCGCAGGCGTATCAGGCCGTGCTGAAGCAGGTGCGCGGCACGGGGCGCGAGAGCATCGTGAACACGCTGCTGCTGCGTTCCATGCAGCAGGCCAAGTACGCCGGCGAGAACCTGGGCCACTTCGGCCTGGCCTTCGGCGAGTACCTGCACTTCACCAGTCCCATCCGCCGCTACCCCGACCTGCTGGTTCACCGCGTCCTGCGCGGCGTGCTGAGCGGCGACCTGCGCGCCGGCAACCGCGAGGTCGGGGCACTGCAGGCCCGGCTGCCGGGCATGGGCGACCACACCAGCGCCCGCGAGCGCACCGCCGCCGAGGCCGAGCGCGACCTGACCAAGTACTACCAGGCCAAGTGGGCGCAGGAGCACCTGGGCGAGTCCTTCCCCGGCAACGTCTCGGGCGTGACCGCCTCGGGACTGTTCGTGGCGCTGGACAACGGCGTGGAAGGCAAGCTGCACATCTCCAACCTCGACGACGACTACTACGTCTTCCTGGAGGACGCGCAGATGCTGCGGGGGCGCAGCCGGGGCCGCTCCTTCCGCCTGGGCGACTCCATTGACGTGACCATCAGCGCCGTGAAACCCCTGGCCCGGCAGACCGACCTGACCGTGGCCGACCCCAGCGACCCGGACTACAAGCCCGGCAGCTACCCGCAGGAGAACGATATGGATTCACCCGTGAAAGTCCGCGCCCGCCGCCGCGAAGACCGCGAGCAGGAAAAGCAGCAGCGCCTGAAAGACGTGCCCGTGAGCGAGCCCAAGAAGTTCACGCTGGACGACCCCGACGAGGGGAGATCGGCGCTGGCGCCCGCCCGGCCGGGTGGGCGCGGCGCTCAGGGCGCCCGGCCAGCAGGCTCACAGCCGGCAGGAGCACAGCCGCGCCCCCAGCGTGGCCGCACCTTCGGCGGCGTGCCGGTCGACGGTGGACGTGGGGAGGGCGGCCGGTCTGAAGGGGGCCGCGCCGAAGGCGGCGGACGCGGCGCGCGGCGCGTGATCACGCTGGAGCGCCCCCGCAACGAGCACCTGCGCCCGGTGAACATCACCGTGCAGCGCATGTATTTCGGAGACTGGACGCTGGAGAACATGCCGCCCGAGGAGCCGCAGGGCGGGCGGGGCGGCGGCCGGCCGGGCGGCAGCCTGGGCGAACGCGGGGGCCGGGGCTTTACGCGCGGCGGCAACGACCGGGGCGCCCATGAGCGGGGCGGCGAGCGCGGCGGCCAGCGAGGCGGCAGCCGGCCCCAGCCGGCCCAGCCGGCGCCGCGTCAGGCACCGCAGGCGGTGGCCTCGGCTCCGGCCGGGGGCGCCTCCGCGCAGGGCGGGGACGAGGCCAGCAAACGCCGCCGCCGCCGCCGGGGCCGCCGGCCGGGCGGCAGTGGCGGCGGCGCCCCCACCGAATAAAGTCCTCTGGGCACAGCGGGCGGAGTCCACTTGACTCCGCCCGCTGTGCTGTTCAGCGTTCCCCCTCTCCCTACGTCCGCTCCACACTCGCCAGCACGCTGCGGTAGCCGTCGGGGTCGATCAGGCCCAGGCTCATGGCGTGGCCGGCGGCGTTCAGGCTGTCGGGCGAGAGCACCATCGAGACCCCGGCGCGGCGCACCTGCTCGCGCAGCTCGTGCACCCCGGCGTCCCGGTGGGCCTCGGTGACGTCGCGGATGTACACGGCCAGCACCCGGTCCGGGTACTTCCGGACGACCTCGGCATAGATCTCCGGGTCTTTCTCGCCGCTGTCGCCGATCAGGACGAAGGACAGCGCCGGGTAGCGCTCGAAGATGGTCTCGATGACCCCATGCTTGTAGTGGCCGTGCCCGGCCAGCAGATCGACTCCCCAGTTGCGCAGGAACAGCGGCCCCAGCGGAATGTGGCGGTAGTGGAGGAAGCTCAGCAGCAGGTCGAAGAAGTTCCAGGGGCTGCTGGACACGTAGAAGATCGGGTTGCGCTCCTGCTCGGTGCGGATCAGGGCGCGGTAGAGCGTGCTCACGCCGGGAAAGGGCGAGCGGGTCTGGGCGTTGCCGGTCAGGACGGTCAGCAGCATGCGCGGCAGGCTGGTCACGTCCGACTGGATCACGGTGTCGTCCAGATCGCTGATGATGCCGAAGCGGGCCTGCGAGACCACCTGCACGCGGCCGGTGGTGCTGCCCTCGCGGCCGTCCAGGCGCAGGGTCGCCTCGTGCCAGCCCGCCGAGAGGGGCGCCGGCAGCGTGAACTCCAGCCGGAAGTAGCCGTCGTGGTCGCTCACCGCGCTGGCCTGCACGCCGTCCAGCACGCCCGTGACCCGGATCCCGCCGACCTCGCGCGAGAACAGCCGGCGCAGGGCGTTGCGGACGTTGCGCAGCCGCGGATCGCCCTGCTGGGGGGGCCGCATGGTGCGGGGCAGCAGCACCCGCCCGGACAGTTCCACGCGCTGCGGGGTGCCCCAGCCCACGTAGGGCTGCAGCAGCAGCTTGCCCCGAGCCCGGCGCGGCTGGAGGTAGCCGCTGACCGCCTGATCCGCCGCGCTGACCCCGCGTTCCAGCAGCGGCACCACCGCCTTGAACGCCGTCTTGAAGGGCAACATCCGACCAGTGTAAGGAGAACGCCGGGACGGAACGCCGGGGACGGTTTCAGGCTTTCTTATCCTGCCCGGACTGATTCTGCCCGGGGCGCCCGTGCCCGTAGCGCCGCGCGATCACGATCCGGCGCACGATCAGGTCGGCCAGCGCGGGCAGCAGGGCGTCGAGCAGCACCAGGGCACGGTACGCCCCCGGCACGACCACCTCACGCCTCGGGCGCTCCAGGACGCCCGCGACCGCGCGGGCCACCACCTCCGGCCCCGGCATGGGCAGCCGGGCACGGGCGGTCATCTCGCTTTTCACGAAGCCCGGGGCGACCAGGCTGACCTCCACCCCGCTGCCCAGCAGCTCGCGCCGGAGCCCCAGCGAGAAGCCGCGCAGCCCGAACTTGGAGGCCGAGTACATGCCGTTGGTGGCCGCCCGGCCCGCCACCGAGCCGATGTTCACGATGTGCCCGCTGCCCCGCGAGCGCATCTGGGGCAGCACGAGCCGCGTGAGTTCGACGGGCGATTCCAGATTGACGCGCACCACCCGCAGCGGATCGGGGTCATCCCACCACCAGCCCTGCTCGACCGTGACCCCGGCGTTGTTGACCAGCACGTCGACGTGTCCGAAGTGCTCGTGGGCGGCGCCGATCAGGGCGCGGCGCGAGGCGTCGTCGGTGACGTCGGTGGGCACGGCGATCACGCGGGCGCCGGTCGGGTCGAGTTCACGGGCCAGCGCCGAGAGCGGGTCGGCCCGCCGGGCGGCGAGCACGAGCCGGTAGCCTCGCGCCGAGAGTTCGCGCGCCGTGGCCGCGCCGATCCCGCTGGCCGCGCCGGTCAGGACGATCACCGCGGCGTAGGGGGCTGGCTGACGGGGGGGAGCGGGGGACGTGGGCCGGGGTGCGGTCATGCTGTGATGGTATGCCCAAGCGGCGCTCAGGCGGGCGTCAGACCCAGGCGCGAGACTGGCGGGAATGAAGCGCTCTGCCCGGTCTCGTTCCCGTTCGCGTCAGGTCGCCCTGGGCGCGGCCCTGCTGGGCGCCGCGCTGCTGGGCTTCGGCGCCCAGGGCATCAAGCTGATGCCGATTGCTCCGCCGAGTACGCCCAGGCCCGCGCCAGCCCCCGCTCCGGCGCTGCCGGAGATCCCCCCGGCGCCGGCTTCCCCGAGCGCCCCACCGGAGATCAGGCCCGTGGCGCCCGCTCCCGTCTCCCCTCCCCCCGCGTTCCGGCTGCCCACCGATCCCCTCTTCCCCCGCCAGTGGGACTTGCGCGCCATCCGGCTGCCGGAGGCCTGGGTGCTCTCACGGGGCGGCCCGGTCACGGTGGCGGTGCTGGACACCGGCTACGTGGCGTCGCCCGAGCTGACGGGCCGGGTCGTGAACGGCTACGACTTCGTGAGCGACCCCCGGCGCTCCGGCGACGGCACGGGCCGCGACGCCGATGCCAGCGGCGTGGGCGAGTACGCTTACCACGCCGAGGTGGTCGCCAACCTGATCGCGGCGGCGCACGACGGCCGGGGCATGGCGGGCATCAACCCGCAGGCCCGGGTGGTGCAGGTGCGCGTGGCGGGCACCGACGGACAGATCGACGTGCCCGATCTGGTGGACGGAATGAAGTGGGCCGCCGGCCTACCGGTGAGCGGCGCGCCCCTCAACCCCCACCCCGCCCGGCTGCTCAACCTGAGCCTCTTCGCGGACTTCATTCCACTGACCGGCTGCGACAGGCGCGTGCAGGCCGCCATCGACGCCGTGACGGCGAAGGGAGCGCTGGTGGTCGCCGGGGCCGCCAACGACGGCGCCAATTCGGCGGGCTACTCGCCGGCCGGCTGCCGCAATGTGCTGACCGTGACCAGCGTGACCGAGCAGGGCACCCGCCCCGGCTACGCCAACTGGGGCGCCAGCGTGGCCCTGGGGGCGCCGGGCGGTGAGGTCGGCCACGGTATCCCCGCCAGTTCCCTGAGCGGCCCCGGCGGCGAGCGCAGCCCGAACGGCACCTCCTTCGCCGCGCCGCACGCGACCGGGGTCGCCAGCCTGCTGCTGGGGGTGCGCCCGAAGCTGAGCCCCGCGCTGCTGCGCACCTACCTGACGGGCACCGCCACCCGCTTCCCCGGCGGCCAGTGCGACCCCCTGCCCGAACGCAGCTGCGGCGCCGGCACCCTGAACGCCGAGGCGGCCCTGCGAACGGCGCTGGGCTCCAGTCTTGGGAAGTAGCTGGCTGAATGTAGGGGTTGGGGCACGGTCACGCCCGCCCATCCCCGCTACCTTGGGGGCATGAGGTTCTCAACGTGAATGCGCCCGCCTGGCGGGTCTGGCTGGTCGTGGCCCTGGTCTGCGGCTGGGGCATCCTGACCATCCGTTTCGCGCAGCGGGAGCAGTGGCCGATGGCCGGCCTGTGTGCCCTGCTGATGATCGTCAACGGCATTACCCTGTGGCGGCTCACGAGGAACGGCAAGTAGCGGCGCCCGCCAGCAGTGTCCGCCGCGTCAGATGCCAGCCCGGCGTCCGGCAGCTCCGTTTGAGGGTCGGCACGTCCAGCACGACCCGGGGTGTCATCCACCCCTGAGACGGCTTATGCAGCGCCCAGCCGCCGCCCAGGGTGATGGCCGCGTGCTGCGCGAGCCCGTCCACGCTGCGCCAGACGAGCAGCGTGCCGGGCCGGTCGTCCTGTCCGGCGGGCCGGGTGCGCTCCCGCAGGAACGCCTCGAAGGGCTCACGCTGCATCCATTCGCGCTCGGCCCCCACCACGCCGGCCGCCGCCATCACGGTGCCGAAGCAGTTCGGGCCGCTGCCCGCCGGGAAGGTGCCCGCCAGTTCACGGGCCCCGGGCAGCGTGGGCGCCGCCGCCTGCCAGATCGGCTCCGGCACGTCGGCCCGCCGACAGGCCGGGCGGCCGTCCGAGACGAGGCGGGCCAGAACGGCGGGAGTCAGCCACTCGGGCCGCCACAGGAAGCGGGCGGGCACCGGTGCCGGCAGGAGACCGGCGTACTGGCGGCGTAGCGGCAGATTGCCGCGCCCGTGCCGGAGCTGCGCATGCAGCAACGTTCTCTGCCGGGGCGGGGGCAGCGCGTCCCACTCGTCCAGGGTCAGCCACGCCACGCGGTCGGCCTGCGCCGAGACGTTCCAGGCGGTGAAGGTGTCGCGCTCCTCGGGCGTGAGCCGGGCGTCGGCGCGGGCCAGCGTGTCCAGCGCCAGCGCGTCCGCCTCTGCCCGGGTCAGGAAGAAGGGCTGGCGCGGCGGGGCGAGCCAGGATCGCCAGCGCCCCAGGAGGGCCGGCGGGGCGGGAATGTTCAGGACGTGCATGGGGAGAGTCTGGCACTCGGACAGATGCTGCGCCCTGCCAATGGGCCTGGTGACCTTCTGCACTCTGTAGGCTGAAGGCCGTGATCGACCTCCTCCGTTCCCTCCTGGCCGGGGAGCCGCCTCCCCTCACCGCAGACTCCAAGACCCACGTCCTGCTGCTCGATGTGGACGGGGTGCTGGTCACGCCACCCGAGTGGTTCGGCGTCAGACTCCGCCGGGAGAATGCCGACCTCACGCGGCAGTTCTTCGAGACCGCCTTCCATTCGGCCAGCACCGGCCGGAGCGACCTGAAAGACCACCTGCCCGCCTTCATCGCCGCGCTGGGCCGCTCCCAGAAGCCCGACGACTTTCTGCACGAGTGGCTGGAGTCCGAGAACCACCCCGACCGGGCGCTGCTGCGCGAAGTCCGCACCTTACGGGCTCAGGGCTGGCGCACTTACCTCGCCACCAACCAGGAGGCCCACCGCACCCGGCACCTGCTGGACGTGGTGGGGCTGGGAGCGGTGGTGGACGGCCACTTCGCCTCCTGCGCGGTCGGCCACCGCAAACCCAGCCCGGACTATTACGCGGAGGTGACCCGCCGCCTGGGCCTGGAGCCGGAACAGATCGTGTTCTGGGACGACAACGCGGAGAACGTTCGTGGGGCCAGGGAGGCCGGGTGGCAGGCGCGGCTGTACACGGACGTGGGCGGCTTCAGGAGGGTGATGGGCCTGGGCTGACCTCGCCGGGCAGCCCCAGGTCGGTGTCCGGCCCCGGCGGGTAGGGGTGGCCCAGAATCCGGCCCATCGTCAGCATCTGGCCCTTGTGGTGGAACTCGTGCGTGAGCGGGTGCATGACCAGCCAGCGCTGGGTCACCCGCAGGACTTCGTGTTCCAGTTCCAGGTCGAACGGTTCATCCGGGGTGGTGAACTGCTCGAAGGCCCGTTCCAGCACAGCATCGACGTCGGCGTACACGCTTCGCATGGCGGCCACATCCGGGACTCTGGTTTGGAACTCGCCCCGGGCGTACTGCGGCAGCTTCAGACCGCGCGTGCCCAGCCAGATCAGGTAACAGTCCGCGATATGCGCCTGCACGTTCCGCAGGCTGCCGTAGGCGAAGTCCGGGCGTTCCAGGGTATACACGCCACCCGGGAGCGACTCGGCCCAGGCGAACAGCCGCTCGCGGGAGAATTTGACCCAGGAGTAGAGGGTACGGAGGTCAGGATTCATGGGGGCAGTGTAGAAGGTGGGCAAAGCAGAGACCCCCGCCACACGGACGGGGGTCTCCTCTTTCGCCTTCAGCCCTCTGCATCCCTTACAGCGAGATCAGGAACGGGTCTTCCAGCGCCTCGCAGATGAAGCGCACGAACCTCGCGGCGTCGGCGCCGTCGATCAGGCGGTGATCGTAGGTCAGCGACAGCGGCAGCATGTTGCGCGGCTCGAAGGTGCTGGTCTCCTTGTTCCACACCGGTTCCATGCCGCCGCGCGACACGCCCAGGATGGCGACTTCGGGGGAGTTCACGATGGGCGTGAAGGCGTGCCCGCCGATGCCGCCCAGATTGGAGATCGTGAACGTCGCGCCCTGCATCTCGTCGGGCTTCAGCTTGCGCTCGCGGGCGCGGCCGGCGAGTTCGCTCAGTTCCAGCACGAGTTCAGTGATGCTCTTGCGGTCGGCGTCCTTGACCACCGGCACCAGCAGCCCGACTGGCGTATCGACCGCCACGCCGATGTTCACGTAGTCCTTGAACACGACCTGCTGGGCGTCCAGATCCAGGCTGGCCCCGAACTTGGGGAACTGGCGTAGGGCGTTCGCCACGACCTTCATCAGGATGTGGGTCATGGTCAGCTTGCCGCCGGCCTTCTCCACGCGGGCACCGAAGCGCTTGCGGGTCTCCTCCATCGCCGTCACGTCGGCCTTATCGAAGTGCGTGACCATGGGAATCGAGGTGCTGGCGGTCATGGAGCGCACGGTCGCCTTGCGGATGCCGGACATGTCCTCGCGCTTAACTGTGCCCCATTTTTCGAAGTTGGGCAGCGGTGCCGAAGGCGGAAGGCTGATGGCAGAAGGCTGAGCCGCTGGAGCTTGGGCCGCTGGAGCCGACGCCGCCGCGGGGACACTCGGCGTGCCGGCCTGGCGGCGCACGTCCTCCTCGCTGATCCGGCCGGCAATGCCGGTGCCGTGGACGTCGTGGATATCGACGTGCAGCTCTCTGGCCATGCGGCGCACAGAGGGGGCGGCAGGCACCAGGGGGCGGCCGTCGTAGGCCTGGGTGTTGTAGGGGCGGTTGGCGCCGGGCGCCTGGGTGGGCGGGTCGGCGCGCTGGGGCGACTGGCCCGCCGCGCCGGCGGGTTCGGGGCGCTCAGTGCTCAGCGTCGAGACGGGCGGGTCGGCCTGCACGGCGGGGGGCGGCGAGGCAGGAGCCTGAGCCGACGCGGCGGGCGCGGGGGCCGCTGCCGGGGCCGCACCTGCTGCCCCTGGCGTGGCCCCACCCAGGGTGGCGATCACGCCGCCGACCTTCACGGTGTCGCCGACCTTGACCGCCACGCTCTGCACGGTGCCCGCCGACCCTGCCGGCACCTCGATCACCGCCTTGTCGGTCTCGATCTCGATGATGGGCTGGCCCTCGGCCACCGTGTCGCCCTCCTTCACGAGCACAGTGACCACCGTGCCCTGCTCGATGTTGTCGCCCACGTCGGGCAGGGTGAGCTGGGTGCCGGAGGCGGCAGGCGCGGGGCTGGTCGCCGGAGCGCTCGCGGCGGGAGCCGAAGCAGGCGGCGTGCTGGGCGCGGCGCCCGTCTGCGCCTTCTGGCTGGCCTGCTGCGCCTGCGCGACCTCGTTGGCCTTGCCGGCGTCGGCCGCGGTGGCGCTGCTCTCGGCCTGCGCGGCCTCGTTGCCGCCGCCCTGAGCGGGCGCTGCGTCAGCGGAGGCTGGGGCAGCCGTCCCGCCGCCCAGCGTGGCGATCACGCCGCCGACCTTCACGGTGTCGCCCACGTTCACGCTCACGGCCTCGACGGTGCCGCCACTCTCGGCCGGCACCTCGATGACGGCCTTGTCGGTCTCGATCTCGATGATGGGCTGGCCGGCCTCGATGGTGTCGCCGGGCTTCACGAGCACGGTCACGACCGTGCCTTGTTCGATGTTGTCGCCCACGTCGGGGAGTTTCAGTTCAGTGGCCATGTGGGGCTCCTTTGGGGATGCAGAAGGCAGAAGGCGAATGGCAGAAGGCGAAGGATGGAGAGCTCGGGCTGAGGCGAATATTTAGCCTTCTGCCTTCTGCCATCGGCCTTCCGCCCCTGCGCCTCAGCGCAGGACAGGCGCTTCGCGTTCCGGGTCGATGCTCAGGTCGGCGATGGCCTTGGCCACGACCTCGCCCTTGACCTTGCCGTCGCGCTGCAGGGCGTAGAGGGTGGCCAGCACCACGTGCCTGGTATCGACCTCGAAGAAGTCGCGCAGTTCCTCGCGGGCCTCCGAGCGGCCGAAACCGTCGGTGCCCAGCGTCCAGAGCTTGCGATCGAGGTGTCCGTTCAGGCCGTCGGCGCCGAGTTTGATGTAGTCGGTGACCGAGATCAGCACGCCGGGGGCGTTCTCCCTGCTGAGCTGCTGGGCCACGTAGGGCACCCTCGGGGTCTCGGTGGGGTGCAGCATGTTGTGGCGCTGGGTCAACAGGGCGTCCTGATGCAGTTCCTTGTAACTGGTCACGCTCCACAGGTCGGCGGCCACGCCATAGGCCTCCAGCGCCTTCACGGCCTCCTGGGCGGCACCCATCGCGGGGCCCGACGCCAGGAGCTGCGCCCGCAGCTTGCCCTTGCTCTCACTCTTCTGGAAACGGTACAGCCCCTTGATGATCCCGTCGTGGATCTCGTCGTGGCTGCGGCCGTCGGCGGGCATGGGCGGCTGCACCTCGTTCTCGTTGTCCACGGTGACGTAGTAGAACTCATCGATGCCGTCGACGTACATGCGCTGGATGCCCTTCTCGATGATCACGGCGAGTTCGTAGGCGAAGGCCGGGTCGTAGACCTTCAGGTTGGGCACCACATACGCCTGGAGCAGCGAATTGCCGTCCTGGTGCTGGAGGCCCTCGCCCGCCAGGGTCGTGCGCCCGGCGGTGGCGCCCAGCAGGAAGCCGCGTGCGCGCTGGTCGGCGGCGGCCCACACGAGGTCGCCCACGCGCTGCATCCCGAACATCGAATAGAACACGTAGAAGGGGATGGTGGGCACGCCGTGGTGGGCGTAGGCGGTGCCGGCGGCGATCCACGAGGCCATCGCGCCGTCCTCGGTGATGCCCTCTTCCAGCATCTGGCCGTCGATGGACTCCTTGTAGGCCATCAGCGAGCCGCTGTCCACGGGCGTGTAGGTCTGCCCGCGCGGCGAGTAGATGCCGATGCGCGGCACCAGCGCGTCCATGCCGAAGGTGCGGGCCTCGTCGGGCACGATGGGCACCACGAACCTGCCGATCTCCTTGTCGCGCAGCAGCTTGCTCAGGATGCTCACGGCGGCCATGGTCGTGCTCACCGCGCGGTCTTTGCTGCCGCCCGCGAACTCCTCGTAGAACTCGCCAGTGGGGATGGCCGGGTGCGGGTACTCGACCTTGCGCGCGGGCACCACGCCGCCCAGCGCCGCGCGGCGTTCCAGGGTGTACTTCACCTCAGGGCTGTCCGGGCCCGGGTGGTAATACTCCATGTGCTCGACCTGATCGTCGGTCAGGGGCAGCTCCAGCAGGTCGCGCAGGTTCTTCAGGGTGGAGAAGTCCAGCTTCTTCACCTGATGGGCCACGTTGCGGGCCTGCGCGCTCTCGCCCAGGCCATAGCCCTTCACGGTGCGCGGAATGATGATGGTCGGGCTGCCCTTATGCTCGGTGGCGGCCTTATAGGCGGCATAAATTTTGTGGATGTCGTGGCCGCCGCGGTTCAGCAGTTCCAGGTCGGCGTCGCTCCAGCCGTCGATCAGGGCCTTGAGTTCGGGCGTGTTGAAGAACTTCTCGCGCAGCTCCTTGCCGCCGAAGGCCGCGTAGCGCTGGGATTCACCGTCCACCAGCAGCTCGAAGCGCCCCACGATCGCGCCGTTGTAGTCCTTTTGCAGCAGTTCGTCCCACTTGGAATCCCAGATCACCTTGATGACGTTCCAGCCGGCGCCGCGGAACAGCGCCTCGAACTCCTGGATCACCTTGGAGTTGGCGCGCACCGGGCCGTCGAGGCGCTGCAGGTTGGCGTTCAGCACGAAGATCAGGTTGTCGAGGTTCTCGTAGGCGGCAAAGCGGATCGCGCCGATGCTCTGCGGCTCGTCCATCTCGCCGTCGCCCAGGAAGGCCCAGACCTTCGCGTCGCCTTTCGGCTTCAGGGCGCGGTTTTCCAGGTACTTGATGAATCTGGCCTGGTAGATCGCCTGGATCGGCCCCAGGCCCATGCTCACCGTGGGGAACTCCCAGTAGTCGGGCATCAGCCAGGGGTGGGGGTAGCTGGAGAGGCCGGCGCCGTCTGGCTGCAGCTCGCGGCGGAAGCGGTTCATGCGGGCCTCGTCGAAGCGGCCCTCCAGGAACGAGCGGGCGTACACGCCGGGGCTGGCGTGGCCCTGGTAGAAGATCAGGTCCCGATCCTGCCCGGCGCCGTGGCCCCGGAAGAAGTGGTTGAAGCCCACCTCCAGCAGCTCGGCGGCGGAGGCGTAGGTCGAGAGGTGCCCGCCGATACCGTCGGACTTCTTGTTGGCCTTGATGACCATGACCACCGCGTTCCAGCGAATGATGTTGCGGATCCGGCGCTCGATCTCCGGGTCGCCGGGGTACTCGGGCTGCGCGTCGGCGTCGATGGTGTTGATGTACGGCGTGTTCTGCTTGAAGGTGATCGGCGCGCCGTGGAAATAGGCGTAGTGGTCGAGTTCCTCCAGCAGCTCGGCGGCGCGGTTGTCGCCCGCGTCGGCGAAGACGTAGGCCAGCGAGTCGAGCCACTCCTGCTTCTCCACGGTGTTGAGCTGCTCCCGCTCCTGGGCGGGCAGGCCGGCGCGGGGCGGCCTGTTGGGGGGAGTTTTCGTCATCCTGGCAGTCTAAGCCTGCCGATTCCACACTTCCAACAGCCCATTCTTCAGAGATTCACCAGCCCTGGTGGTCAGTGTGGCAAGCTGGGCCCACCGATGCCCACGTTGCCCCCCGGTGTGCCCGCGTGACGGTGGAACTCCGCCACCTGCGTCATTTCGTCGCGCTGGCCGAGGAGGAACATTTCGGCCGAGCCGCCGAGCGGGTCTTCGTGGTGCAGCAGGCGCTGAGCAATTCCATCCGCAATCTGGAAGACGAGGTCGGCGTGCCGCTGGTGCTGCGAACCACCCGCCGCGTACAGCTCACCCCCGCCGGGCAGGAGTTCCTGATCGGGGCGCGGCAGACCCTCAGCCTGGCCGCCCAGAGCGTGGAGCGCGCGCGCCGCGCCGCGCGGGGCGAGGTCGGTCGCCTGACCGTGGGCTTCGTCAGCGGGCTGGCCTTCGGCGGGCTGCCGGAGATCGTGCGGAGGTTCCGCGAGCTGTACCCGAACGTGTCCGTGGATCTGCGCGAGCTGACCGCCCAGGAGCAGGAGAGTGCGCTGCGCGGCGAGGCCATCGACGTGGGCCTGATGCTGCTGCCGGTGCGCGACCCGGCATTCGATTCGCGCGCGCTGTGGCGCCAGCCGCTGGTGGCCGCGCTGCCCGCCGAGCACCCGCTGGCCCGGCGGCGCAAGCTCAGGATCGGCGACCTCGCCCACGAGCCCTTCGTGTTCTTCCCGCGCCAGATCCGCGCCACCTACTTCGATCAGGTGATGCGCTGGTGCGCGGCGGCGGGCTTCACGCCCCACGTCGTGCAGGAGGCCATCGAGGTGCCCACGCTGCTCTCGCTGGTGGCGGCGGGCATCGGCGTGTTCCTGCCCATCGAGTTCTTCTCGCGCCTGTCGCTGCCCGGCGTGGTGTACCGCCCGGTCGAGGGCGCGCCCATCGTGGAGATCGTGGCCGTGTGGCGCCGCGCCGAGGGGAACAGCCCGGTGGTGCGGGCCTTCCTGAGCGTGGCGGCGGAGGTGCTGGAGGCTCAGGTTCGACCCGGCGGCCCGGTCTCCCCGGCAGGAGTCAGAGCGTCTGGGCCACCATGAAGACGAGCAGGGCGCTTCCGGCCGTCCATGACACCACGCGGGGCAGGTTGTCGCGCACCAGACCATCGATCAGGCGAGGCGACTTGCCGCCGCGATCCAGCGCCGTGTGTTTGGGCACCTCCAGCGCCACCGTGGTGATCAGGATCACGGCGGCCAGCGCTCCACACGCCAGCGCCGCCCAGAACGGCACGGTAGCGGGCCGGACGAACACCAGCGCCAGCGCCAGCAGACACGCCACCACGGCGGGAATCACGAACACGGGCATCAGGCGGCGCCCCGACGCCTGGTGGAAGGGCACGAACTCGGCCTCACCGACCAGGTGGTAGGTGGGATAGGCCACGCCCTGCAACATCCACGAGCCACCGGTGCAGAAGAGGAACAGCACCGTGCAGGCATAGAGCACCAGATGCGCCGCGTCCGTATTCATGGGAACCTCCTGCCTCAGCTTAAGCAGCGCCGTCCTCCGTGTCTTCCGCCGAAAGGCCAGGGCCGGCACAGACCGGCTTCCGCGCCATTTCGTGACATCAATGGTTTGAACCGTTTTCAGATGGAGGTGCGGGTGATGATGACCACAGCGTCTTTCGCCCCTCCCCCTTGAACGCTTGATATGCAATGAGAAGTACCGGCGACGGACACGGGATGGGCAATGAGCGTCCAGTCCGGGGGCGAGCTTCGCCCGCCACCCCCTCTGCTTCGCAGCTGTTCAAGTCCCCAGCCCTCTGTGCGAGCTGTCCCAGTCCCCCACACGGAGGGAGGGAGCAAAGGCCGTGATTCGGACGACTGGGTTCGCATTGCACATCACGCGTCTTGAGGGGGAGGTTGGGACTCGGAGAGCTGCGCAGCAGAGGGGGTGAGAGGACATGGCGTTCCAGACGGTACGTTGAGCCTTCCTCTGGGATGGCGTTCTGCAGCTGTTCACATCATCGGACATCCAGAACAGCACCGGATGTTCCTCTCCTGCGGCGCCCTGCGAGTCCAGAGCGCTTCAGTCCGTCCTCTTCCCTTCCCGGCTTCGCCGCTCCGCGAGTCCTCATGGTCGGATGGATGCCGAACCCAGAAGCGATGGCCTTCGAGAACCGGGATTAGGATGGAGGAAACGCACTCAGGGCACCCGGGCCCGGGGAGGGGGATCAGCGCACAGGAGGGGGGCTTCCACGCCAGAACTTCAGGTTGAACTCTTCGGCACCCTGCGGATGACCGTTCAGGGCCACCCGGTCACGCCCCCGCTCGCCGCGCGACAGCAGGCCCTGCTCGCCTGGCTGCTGCTGCACCCGGGCGCCCCCCACCCCCGCAAGGAGATCGCCTTCGCCCTCTGGCCCGATTCGGCCGAGGCGCAGGCCCAGACCAACCTGCGCCGCGAGCTGCACCACCTGCGGCGGGCCCTGCCCGGGGGTGGGCCGGAGAGCGGGCGCTATCTGGAGGTCACGGCCCACACCCTGGGCTGGCGTCAGGACGCGCCGTACCGCCTGGACGTGGCCGAGTTCGAGCAGGCGCTGGGCAGCGGCCCGGACGTGCCCACCGCTGAGTTGGAACGGGCCGCCGGCCTGTACACCGCCGACCTGCTGCCCAGCCTGGAGGGCGACTGGCTGGAGCCCCACCGGCAGGCGCTGCACGCGCGGGCGGTCGAGACCCTGGAGGCCCTGAGCACGCGGCTGGAGCAGGCCGGCGAGCCCACGCGCGCCCTGCACACCGCCCGGCAGCTGCTGGCGCTGGAGCCGCTGCGCGAGAGCGTGTATGCCCGGATCATGCGGCTGCAGCTGGAGATGGGAGATCCTGCGGCGGCCCGGCAGACCTACGCGCGCTGCGTGGACGTGCTGGCCGCCGACCTGGGCGCGCGGCCGGGCCGCGCGCTGCAGGAGGTCTACCGGGACGTGCTGGCTGCCACCGACGCCCCGCCCGCGCCGCCGGGGGGCCTGCCGCTGATCGGCCGCGGGCGCGAGTGGCCGCAGGTGCTGGGCGTGTGGCGAACGGCCAGCCTGGGCGCGGCGCGGGCGCTGCTCATCGCCGGAGAGGCGGGCATCGGCAAGACCCGGCTGGCCGAGGCGCTGCTGGGGCTGGCCGAGGCCGAACAGGCCCGCACCGCCCGCAGCCGCTCCTACGCCGCCGAGGGCCGACTGCCCTACGCCCCCATCATCGACTGGCTGCGCCAGCCCGCGCTCCAGGCGCAGCTGCCCGAACTGGAGGCCCCCTGGCGCGCCGAACTGGCCCGCCTGCTCCCGGAACTCGCCCCCAGCCGATCACAGGGCCGACCGGCGATCAGCGCCCAGCCCACCAGCGAGGGCTGGCAGCGCCAGCGGCTCTTCGAGGCCCTGGCCCGCGCCGTCCTGCGGGGCGGCCCCCTGCTGCTGCTGCTCGACGACCTGCAGTGGTGCGACCGCGACACGCTGGAATGGCTGCACTACCTGCTGCGCTTCGACCCCCAGGCCCCGCTGCTGCTGCTGTGTACCCTGCGCCGCGAGGAACAGGACGCGACCCCCGCCCTGCGCGGCTTTCTGCGCGACCTGCAGCAGGGCGGGCGGCTGGAGCGGATCGACCTGGGGCCGCTGTCGTTCGGGGAGAGCAGCGCGCTGGCGGCCTCGATCCTGACCCGGGAGCTGAGCGAGCAGGCTCAGGCGCAGCTCTTCGAGGCCACCGAGGGCCAGCCGCTGTTCATCGTGGAGGCGGTGCGCGCCGGACTGGCGTCGGGCACGCCGAACCTGGAAGCGTCGTCGCGGGTGCAGGCCATCATCACTGCGCGCCTGGAGCAGCTCTCGCCGGCCGCGCGCAGTGTCACGGGCCTGGCGGCCACGGTCGGCCGGGCCTTCGAGGTTCGGGTGCTGCGCCAGGCCAGCGATCTGGACGAGGAGGAGCTGACCGGGGCGCTGGACGAGCTGTGGCAGCGCGCCATCATCCGCGAGCAGCCGCAGGGGGCCGGGGCCTACGACTTCACCCACGACCGGCTGCGCGAGGGGGCCTACGCCGAGCTGAGCCCGGCCCGCCGCCGGCTGCTGCACCGCCGGGTCGCGCAGGCGCTGGAACGCCAGCACGCGGACGATCCGGGAGCGGTGGCCGCCCAGCTCGCCGCGCACCACGAGCAGGCCGGGCAGCCCGGCGAGGCCGTGCACTTCTCCCTGCTGGCCGCCGAGCGCGCCAACCGGGTCTCGGCCAGCCAGGACGCCACACTGCAGGCCAATCAGGCGCTGCGCCTGCTGGAACGCTTGCCCGCCAGCCCGGCGCGCGACCGCTCCGAACTCTCGGCGCACAACAGCCTCGCCGCGTCGCTGACCGCCCTCAGGGGCTTCACGCCCCCCGAGCTGGAGGCCACCCTGAACCGCGCGCTGGAGCTGGCCCGCGCGCTGGGTGACACCCCGGCCACGATCCGCATCCTGTGGGGGCTGTTCGCCCTGCATCTGGTGCGCGGCAACGTCCGGCTGGGCCGCCGGCTGGCCGAGCAGGCCATGACCCTGACCGGCGAGGATACCGGGCTGCTGATCGACATCCACATGGCGCTGGGCGGCGGGGATCAGACCGAGGGCAGGCTGGCCGCCGCCGCCGAGCATTTCACGGTCGCCAACCAGCTCTACCACCAGCACCGCCACCGCCGCCTGCTGTTCGGGGCCGACGTGGGCGTGTTCAGCCTGGCCTGGGGCGCGCATGGCCTGTGGCTGCAGGGAAGCATCGAGGCCGCCCGCGAGCAGGTGACGCGGGCCGCCGCCATCGCCGCCGAACTCGGCCACCCGTTCACCCAGATGCAGGCGTGCGCCTACCGCGCCATCTCGCACCAGCTAGAGGGCGACCTGGACGCCGCCTGGGCCGCCGCCGAGGCCACCGTGGCCGGCTGCGAACGCCACGACATCGCCTACTACCACGACTGGGGCGTGATCGTGGGCGGCTGGGTCATGGCCCAGCGGGGTGACGTGGCGGGCGGGCTGGCGCGGATCCGGCGGGGGCTCGACGCCCTGCGGCGGCAGAACGCCGCCCTCCGGCTGCCCTATTACCTCGCGCTGCTGGCCGAGGTTCAGCTGCTGGCCGCTCAGCCGCAGGCCGCGCGGGCCACCCTGGACAGCGCTCAGGCCGTGGCCCGCCAGAACGGCGACCTGTGGTACCTGCCCGAGGTCTACCGCCTGCACGGCCTGCTGGACACGGCCCACGCCCGGGAGCGCTTCGAACAGGCGACCGGGCTCGCCCGCGAACAGGGTGCCCGCTCGCTGGAACTGCGGGCATTGACCAGTCTGGCGGCGCATCTGCGGGGCGCCCAGGGCTCCGCGGCGCAGCTGGAGGGCGCCGTCCAGACCTTCCCGGCCGACCTCGACACGCCCGACCTGACGCGGGCCCGGCAGCTGCTCCGGACGCTGGCGGAACGCCCGACGTTCCTGGCCGGCGACGATGACCAGCTCCCCGATCCTCTCCGGAACGCCTGAGCGAACGCTCCCGGAACGCCCCGACTCCTAGGCTCTGGGCACGGAACATCACATCCCGTTCCGTCTCGGCCCGCGCTGAAGCCCCTTTGCAGCCATGGAAGGAGTCGGTCTCTATGTCCAAGCATCGTCCGATCCTGTTCGCCCTGGGCGCCGCCCTGCTGTGGGCCGGACTCGCCCGCAGCCAGGGGGGCCTGAACCCAGCCACCCTGAAGTGGGGAGCCGCGCCGCCCTTCCTGCCCGCTGGCGCCCAGTTCGCGCTGCTCGACGGCGACCCGGGCCAGGACACGCGCGTCACGCTGCGCCTGAAGCTCCCCGCCGGCTACCAGATTCCGGCCCACTGGCACCCCACCCAGGAGGACGTCACGGTGATCTCCGGCAGCCTGAACGTGGGCATGGGCGACAGGCTCGACCAGAAGGCGGGCACGCTCCTGAAGGCGGGCGGCTTCGTGGCGCTGCCCCCGAAGATGAACCACTTCGTCTGGACGGATCAGGACACGGTCGTCCAGGTGCATCTGCAGGGCCCCTTCGAGATCACCTACGCCGACCCGGCCACCGATCCCAGGAAGTGAGCCCGGCACCCCCACCCAGGAGGACAGCATGACCCGCGTCGAATCCAGCCCCACCAGCCTGAACCTGAGCGCCCTCCAGGCCGCCCTGCGGGGCGAACTGATCCAGCCTGCGGACAGCCACTACGACGAGGCCCGCGCGCTGTTCAACGGCATGATCGACAAACGTCCGGCCCTGATCGCACGCTGCACCGACGTGGCCGACGTGATGGCCGCGCTGAACTACGCGCAGGAGAGGGGCCTGCGCGTGGCCGTCCGGGGGGGCGGGCACAACGGCGGCGGGCTGGGCAGCGTGGACGGCGGGCTGGTCATCGACCTGGGCCCCATGAACGGCGTGCGGGTCGATCCCGTGAAGCGCACCGTGCGGGTCGAGGGCGGCGCGCTCTGGGGGGCGGTCGATCACGCCACGCACCCCTTCGGGCTGGCCGTGCCCTCGGGCATCATCTCCACGACCGGGGTGGGCGGCCTCACGCTGGGCGGCGGCCTGGGCTACCTGACCCGCAGGCACGGCCTGACCATCGACCATCTGCTGGAGGCCGACGTGGTGCTGGCCGACGGCCGACTGGTGACCGCCAGCGAACAGGAACACGCGGATCTGTTCTGGGCGCTGCGGGGCGGCGGCGGCAACTTCGGGATCGTCACGTCGTTCCTGTTCCAGGCGCAGCCGGTGGGCACGGTCGTCGGCGGGCCGACCCTCTGGCCGCTGGAGATGGCCCCACAGGTGCTGCGCTGGTTCCAGGCCTTCATCCAGAACGCCCCGGACGGCCTGAACGGCTTTTTCGCCCTGCTGACGGTGCCGCCGGGGCCGCCCTTTCCCGAGGCGCTGCACCTGCAGAAGATGTGCGGCGTGGTGTGGTGCTACGCCGGCCCCCAGGAGCAGGCGGACGCCGTCTTCGAGCCCATCGCCGCCTTCGGCCCGCCCGCGCTGCACGGCGTGCATTCCATGCCTTTCCCGGCGCTGCAGTCGGCCTTCGACGGGCTCTACACCAAAGGGCTGCAGCAGTACTGGCGCGCGGATTTCTTCAGGACTCTGGACGACGCGGCCATCGACGCGCTGTGCGCCCAGGGCGCGGCCCTGCCGACCCTGCACTCGACCATCCACCTGTACCCGGTGGGCGGAGCGGCCCACCGGGTCAGTCCGGACGCGACCGCCTGGAGCTACCGCGACGCGGACTTCGCCGCCGTGTACTACGGCGTCGATCCCGATCCGGCGGGGGCGGGCACGATCACCGACTGGACGGTGCAGACCTTCGATCGGCTGCACGGATACTCGATGGGCGGCGCCTATGTCAATTTCATGATGGACGAGGGCCAGGAGCGCGTGAAGGCCACCTACCGGGACAACTACGGGCGCCTGAGCCGCGTCAAGGCCAGGTACGACCCGCACAACGTCTTCAGCGTGAACCAGAACATCCGGGCGAGCGCAGGGTAGGAGTGGGCCGGCCTCGGCAGGGGGGCCCGGGCGGGGCCGGCACGACGGACGACCTGTCCGGCCCAGAGCGCCGGGGCGGCAGCAGGCCGCCGGAAGGCCACCGCCTGACTTCGGCGGACTCGACGAAGGAGGAGCACCACCATGACCGCGACACTGACCCCCGAGATGCAGGCCCTGAAGAGCCGGCTGGTCGCCACCTGGAATGCCGGCGACTACGGCCATTTCGCCACCTTTCTGGAAGCCGGCGCGCTGGAGTTCCTGGAGCGGCAGGGAATCGCGCCCGGCACGCGCCTGCTGGACGTGGGCTGTGGCGCCGGCCAGATCGGCATTCCAGCGGCGCGGGCGGGCGCCGTGGTGACCGGCATCGACATCGCCCCGAAGCAGATCACCCAGGCCCGCGCCCGGGCCCAGGCGGAGGGGCTGAGCGCCGCCTTCGACGAGGGCGACGCCGAGGCCCTCCCCTACCCGGACGCCAGTTTCGACGTGGTGGTCAGCCTCTTCGGCGCCATGTTCGCCCCGCGCCCCGAGCGGGTGGCGGCCGAACTGACGCGCGTCACCCGCCCCGGCGGCCGGATCGTCATGGCGAACTGGACGCCGCAGGGCTTCCTGGGGCAGGTCTTCCGGACGCTGGGCCAGCATGTGCCGCCCTCGCCGCTGATGCCCTCGCCGATGCTGTGGGGCGACGAGGCCACGGTGCGGGCGCGCCTGCACGGCGGCGTGGCGGCCCTGACCCTGACCCGCCGCCCGTACCCCTTCGCCTACCCCTTCGGCCCGGCGGCGGTGGTGGAGTTCTTCCGCGAATACTACGGGCCGATCAACCGGGCCTTCGCGGCGCTGGACGAGGCGGGGCAGGCCGCCCTGCGGCAGGATCTGGAGGGGGTGTGGGCCGCGCAGAACCAGGCCAGCGACGGCACGACCCGCTACGACGCCGAGTATCTGGAAGTCGTGGCGGTGCGCCCCGAGTAGGGCTGGAGATCGGGAGCATGGCCGCCGGCATCGATCCCCCTGGGCAGTGAAGGGCGGGGCGCCGGACGGGAGCGGCGGATGGGGGTGGGAAGGTCGGGGTGGACGGGGCCTTCAGGGGCGATGAAGACGCCGGTTCCTGCTGTCTGCGCCGCCCCCTTACCATGCAGATTGGCCCCCCCGGTCGCCGCGCGGTGCCCTGGTGCCACCCCAGCGCGACAGGAGGAGAAGATGCGTGAGCCCCGGCGTACTCGGAACCCAGCCTGCCCGCCCCTGACCACCTCCCCGGACGCGCCATGACCACGCATGTGCTGGAGGTGGGCCGCGCCCCGGCGACCCCGACCCGCGTCGAGGCAGACACGCTGGAGGCCGCCACGCGGTACATCGAGCGCCGCACCGGCCGCCCCGACGCGGCGCTGCTGGCCGCGCTGGCCTGGCACGGCGCACAGGTGCAGGTGGGCCGGCTCCTGGTGCGCGGCTGGACACGCTCGGATCAGGCCCGTCCCTGTCCGCACTGCGGGGAGCAGGTCTGGGCGCGGGCCGTCACCTGCGCCGAGGAGGCCGAACTGGCCGGCCTGGAAGCGTGGGGCGACGCCACCACCGCCTGGACTGAACTGGGCCTGGTCTTTCCCAGCGCCGCCTGCGACATCTGCGGCGAGAACCTGACGTTCAGCGTGATCCGTCCACCGGCCGTGCCCACCACCGAATGAGCCTCCGGGCGCTGACGTGAGCATGGAAGGGTTCAGCTCCCGCTCCCCTCCGGAATGTCCGGCTCGTCCTCCCGAAACGGCCAGAGCGTCTCAGGCCCAGAGCGGAGCGAGCCGAGCAGGGCGTCGCTCAGGACGAAGCCGGATGCCTCCTGCACGGTGGCCGGGGTCAGCGGCAGCCCATGTCAGGTCAGCAGCGTGCCTGCCCAGCACTGCCCCGAGGCGAAGGCGAGCAGGGCCAGCACGCTCTCCACCTCCCGGAAGCCGGCGACGGTCGAATCCGAGAGCAGCGTCAACTGCCGGGGCAGGTGACCGGCCAGCTGGCTCAGCGCCTGCTCGTAGGCTGCGATCTCTCCCTGCCCGATCCGCCCCTCACCCAGCAGCCGGGGCTGGAACAGGGGCCGAAACGTCTCGATCAGGGAGAGGAGACTCAGCAGCCGGGCGTGGCTGATCTCGGGAAACCGGGCCACGACCTCGCACCACACCGGAACCGCGATGTAGGTGGCCGGGTAGAGGTCGCCCTGGTGCCAGATCTGAGCGAAGATCCGCTCATACAGAGGGGTGTCCTCCGGCGCGTAGTGACCCGGCGCGGGCGGCCAGCCATAGTCTCCCGGCCCCTCCAGACGCATCCGCTCCAGCCACTCAGGCAGGTCTGTGGCGCCGTAGCAGTTCTGACTCAGCAGCCCGAGTTCCCGGGACGTGAAGGGCATGGGGGCACTGTATTCAAGGCAGTGGACTCAAGGCAACGGAGTCCAGGCGGGGGAATGAAGGAAGGATGGGCCCGGCCTCCGCCATCCGGCCTACATTCCTCTTACGTCCGGGGCGTAAAATAGGGAGATTCGTTCAGCGTCCGCCGCTGCCCGCTCCCCACCCCGGAGGTTCCATGCTCAAGGTTCAATCCGACTTCACGCCGTCCGGCGACCAGCCGACCGCGATCCGCTCGCTGGTCGAAGGGCTGGACTCCGGTTTACGCTTCCAGACGCTGTTAGGGGCGACTGGCACGGGCAAAACCTACTCCGTCGCCAAGGTGATCGAAGAGACCCAGCGCCCCGCCCTGATCATGGCGCCCAACAAGATCCTGACCGCGCAGCTGGCGTCGGAATTCCGCGAGTTCTTCCCGGACGCGGCGGTCGAGTTCTTCATCTCCTACTACGACTACTACCAGCCCGAGGCCTACGTGCCGGGCAAGGATCTGTTCATCGAGAAGGACGCCAGCATCAACCAGGAGATCGAGCGGCTGCGGCACTCCACGACCCGCAGCCTGCTGACGCGCCGGGACACCATCGTGGTGGCGTCCGTGAGCTGTATCTACGGCCTGGGCGATCCCAAGGAGTACACGGCGCTCAACCTCATCCTGAAGAAGGGCGCGCAGGTCAGCCGGGACGAGATCCTGGGGCGGCTGGTGAACATGCAATACGAGCGCAACGACATCGAGATGATGCCGGGGCGCTTCCGCGCCAAGGGCGAGATGATCGAGGTCTGGCCCGCCTACGACGAGCAGCCGCTGCGGATCGAGCTGTGGGGCGACGACGTCGAGCGCATCACGGTGGTGCACCCGCTGACCGGCGACCGCCTGGCCGAGCTGGACGCGACCGTGGTCTATCCGGCCAAGCATTACGTGTCCAGCGCGGGGAACATCGAGCGGGCCATCGTGACCATCCAGGAGGAACTCGACCAGCGGCTGGAGTACTTCAAGTCGACCGGCAAGCTGCTCGAGGCCCAGCGCCTGAAAGAGCGCACGCTGTACGACCTGGAGATGCTCAAGGTGCTGGGCTACTGCTCGGGCATCGAGAACTACTCGCGCCACATCGACGGCCGGGTGGCGGGCATGACGCCCTACACCATGCTGGACTACTTCAACGACGACTTCGTGACCTTCATCGACGAGTCGCACGTGACCGTGCCCCAGATCGGCGGCATGGCGAACGGCGACCGGGCCCGCAAGCAGACGCTGGTGGACTACGGCTTCCGACTACCCAGCGCGATGGACAACCGGCCGCTGAACTTCGACGAGTTCATGAGCAAGACCGGGCAGGTCGTGTTCGTCTCGGCCACCCCTGGCCCCTACGAGCGCGAGGTCAGCGACTCCATTGCCGACCAGATCATCCGCCCGACCGGGCTGGTCGATCCGCCCGTGACGGTGCGCCCCATCCAGGGCCAGATCGAGGATCTGCTGGGCCGGGTGCGCGAGCGGGCCGCCATCGGCGAGCGCACGCTGGTCACCACCCTGACCAAGCGCATGTCCGAAGACCTCACCGAGTACATGCTGGAAAAGGGCGTCAAGGCGCGCTACATGCACAGCGACATCGATTCGGTCGAGCGTCAGGTGATCATCCGCGATCTGCGGCTGGGCCATTACGACGTGCTGGTGGGCATTAACCTGCTGCGCGAGGGGCTGGACTTACCCGAAGTGTCGCTGGTCGCCATCCTCGACGCCGACAAGCCGGGCTTCCTGAGAAGCGAGCGGGCGCTCATCCAGACCATCGGGCGCGCGGCACGCAACCTGAACGGCGAGGTCATCCTGTACGGCGACACGGTCACGCCCGCCATGCAGTTCGCGATGGACGAGACCCGCCGCCGCCGCGAGAAGCAGACCGCGTACAACGAGGAACACGGCATCACCCCGACCACCATCATCAAGGGCGTGCGGAACGTCATCCGTGGCGAGGAACAGCCCGAGGAGATCAGCTCGGCGAATGTCGGCATGGATCGCGACAGCCTGAGCGCCCAGCTCACCGACCTCGAACTCGACATGTGGCAGGCCTCCGAAGACCTGGACTTCGAGAAGGCCGCTTCCCTGCGCGACCAGATCCGCGCCATCGAGGCCAAGCTGCAGGGCAAGGAGTTCAAGCAGGCGACCGTGCCGGGGCAGAAGGTGCGCCAGCGCGGACGGCGCTGACCAGCGGGCGATGAGCGGCGCTGAGGCTCGTCCCCAGCGCCGTTTCTCAGAGCCCACAGCTCAGAGCCTCTTGTGACATGAGTACACTGAGTCATGTCCGAAGGGCGCTTCAAAGCCATGAGCATGGAGGAGTACCTGCGCACCGAGGCCACCAGCCCGTACAAGCGCGAGTAC
The DNA here is from genome assembly GCF_002901445.1 of Deinococcus koreensis. Taxonomy (NCBI): domain Bacteria; kingdom Thermotogati; phylum Deinococcota; class Deinococci; order Deinococcales; family Deinococcaceae; genus Deinococcus; species Deinococcus koreensis. The sequence continues at coordinate 1,750,382 of NZ_PPPD01000001.1, read as the reverse complement.
GTGGGAGGCTTCGTGTATCCGCTGCACGGTCAGGCCGGGGCGAGCCGCTCGCATTCGTTGATTTCCATGAACATCGCGGCTACGCTGCACCCCCATGCCCGCCGCCAGGGCTGCCGCCTGCATCTGGCCGACATGCGCCTGTATCTCGATTCCAGCGGCTCGTACTATTACCCGGACGTGATGCTCGTCTGCGACGCGGCCAGCGGCGACCACCTGTCGGAGACCGCACCCTGCCTGCTGGTCGAAGTGCTCTCAGGCAGCACGGCCAGCATCGACCGGATCGGCAAATACGGTATCTACACCGACCTGCCCAGCCTGCAGACCTCCCTGATCGTGGAGCAGGGCGAGAGGCGGGTCTACGAGTACCAGCGGGCGCAGGGCTGGAAACTGCGCGAGGTCGTCGGCTCGGGCGAGGTCGGGGTGCCCAGCCTGGGCCTGGGCCTCACGCTGGACGACATCTACGGCGGCGTGCTGTAGGAGCTGTTTGTTCGCTCTCCTGCACGTGCGTCTTTCCAATGGCCCACCGGCAAAAACGAAGGCGAACGCCACTGACGCCCGCCCTCCTCCTGTCGCCCCTCTCCACACTGGGCCTCAGCCCGCGACGTCCACCTCGGTCAGCACCGCGACCTGGGGCGCCTCGCTGAACCAGTCCCCGGCCCTGGCCCGGTACGCCTGGTAGTGCGCGCTGGCCCGGTGGGCCTCGACGGCCGCCATGTCCCGGTAGCGCTCCTGCACGTGGAAGCGCACCGAACCGTCTTTGTCCTCTCGCAGTAGGTCGTAGCGGAGGTTGCCCTCCTCCTGGCGGCTGTGTTTAACCATCGTCCGCATTTCCTGCTCGACCTGGGCGGCGAATTCCGGCTTCGGCGTGATGACGGCGTGGACGTTGACCGTGCTCATGCGCCCACCCTATCGGCATCCCGAGCCGGGCTCTCCTGCAACGCCGCCAGGAAGACCGTCACGAATTCCTCGTCGCTCATGGGGTTCTGTCCGGTGATCAGTTCACGGTCGCGCACGACGTTGCTCGTCCACTTCGCCCCGTTGGTGACCTGCATCCCGGCGGCGCTCAGGGCAGCCTCGGGGTAGTACAGCATGGGCGCCTCGAAGCCGCCCTCGGCGTCCTGCTCCTCGGGGGTGCTGAACACCGTGGCCTGGTAGCCGCGGTACAGGAAGTCCTGCGCCTGCGGGCTGCCGCCCGACTCCAGGGCCTGCTGGAAGGCGGCGGCGCCGGACTGCGCGGCCAGCAGGGCCACCGGGGCGTGGCAGATCAGCGCGGTGGGCAGCGCCCGCTCGTGGAAGTGCGCCAGAACGCGTCCCAGGTCGGGGTTGCGCATCAGTTCGATCATCGGGGCGTGCCCGCCGGGCAGGAACACGGCCGCGAAGTCGTCCAGGCGGGCAGCGGCGTCGGCCAGAGTCACGATCTCGCCCGACAGCCGTTCCTCCACGAAGGCCTTGATCTGCTGGTGCTCGGCCTCGTCCTTGAAGTAGTCCTTCACGTCGCTGCCGGTATCGAGCGGGGGCCGGTTGCCGCGCGGCGTGGCGATGATCAGCTCGTAGCCCTCCTGCACCAGCCGCTGGGCCGGCACGCCGAACTCGTTGAGGTAGAAGCCGGTGGCGTGGGTCTGGCCGTTCTGCAGGGGCAGCTGGTCGTCGCTCGACATGACGACGAGGATCCTGGGGGAAGAGGTGGTCATGCGGCCCACCTTAGGAGGGTGCAGAAGGCAGCGCTGTCACCCCCCTGACTTTAGGAAATCCAGCGGTTTGGCCTGAGCGCCCAGGCGGCACGCGGCCCCCGGGTGGCCGGGTTCATGCCGTCCCAGCCGGGAGCAAGGCCCGGCCTGGGATTCAGTCGCGCTTCACCTGGTCTCCATGCTCCCCGGAACCTTTGGGGCCGCGTGCCCATAATGGACATGAACAAGGAGACCCCATGCTTGATGCCACAGTCCGGCCCCACCGGGAATTCCTGCTCGCCCAGACCCAGGGGCAGAAACTCTTCCTGACGCTGCACGTGCGGCCCACCGCGCAGGCGGGTCAGGCCCGGCCCAACCTCTCGGTGGTGTTCGTGGTCGACACCAGCGGCTCCATGCGCGAGGTGGTGACCGAGCCGACCTCCACCACCGGCCAGACGACCTTCGTGGACGGCCGGCAGTACGAGGTCGTGCGCGGCGCCAAGAACAAGCTGGAGCTGCTCACCGAGGCGCTGACCGGCATCATCAACTCCGACCTGCTGCGCCCCGAAGACCGCCTGGCGCTGGTCAAGTTCGACGACATGGCCGACGTGCTGGTGCCCTTCACCGGAGCCGATGACCGCGCCCGGCTGCTGGCCGGTGTGGAGCGGCTGGACTGGTACTCGGGCGGCACGAACATGGGCCTGGGGATGCAGGCCGGCGCCCGGCTGCTGCAGTCCGAGACCGGCAGCCGCCGCATGGTGCTGCTCACCGACGGGCAGGCCTTCGACGCCCCGGTGGTCGAGGAACAGGCGGGCGTGCTCTCGGGCCTGCAGATTCCCGTGACCACGGTGGGCGTGGGCGACGAGGTGAACACCGAACTGCTGACCCTGATCACGGACCGCACGCAGGGCCAGCCCATCGACGTGGTGCCCGACACCGACAATCCCCAGCCGCCCGCCGTGCGCGCCACCGAACTGCCCGCCGCCCTGCTGGGCGACCTGCAGCAGGCCGCCAACGAGGTCGTGACCAACGTGGCCCTCAGTGTCCGTACCGTGAAGGACGTGGTGCTCGACCGCGTGACCCGCGTGCAGCCCACCCAGACCGACGTGAGCAAGACGGACGGGCCATTGCCCCTGGGCAACGTGGAAGCGGGCATCGGCGCGACCTACGTGCTGGAATTCACGCTGCCCGCCCGCCCCGCCGCGCGGATGCGGCTGGCGCAGCTCGGCCTGACCTATCAGGTGCCGGGCGCCAACTACCGGGGCGAGATTCCCCCGCTGGACGTGCTGGTGGAATTCACGGGCGACGAGGCGATGGCCGCCCGCGTCGACCCCGAGGTCATGCAGTGGGTGCAGCAGCGCAACATCGAGGGGCTGGTCGCGCAGGCCACCCGCGAGGCCGGCAGCAACCCCGCGCAGGCCGCCAAGACGCTGGAACTGGCACGCTCCATGACCGTGCGCCTGGGCAACGGCGCCATGACCCAGGTGCTCGACCGGGCCATCGGGGAACTGGGCTCCTCCAAGACCATCTCGCTGGGCACGGCCAAGACCATGCGGCTGGGCGCCAAGACCCAGACCATCAAGGCTGCCGACGGGGGCAGCACCCTCCCTTCCGACGAGGAGATCCGGAAGATGACCGGAGCCTGAGGAATGCACTGCCCGGTCTGCGCCTCGCCCATCCAGCCGTCCGATACGGTGTGCCGCACCTGCGGGGCGCCGCTGTCGTCGGCCGCCGCGACCGCCTCGGTGGCGCTGCCGGCGGGCTGCACGCTGGCCGGCGGGCAGTACGTGCTGAGCCGGGTGCTGGGGCGCGGCGGCTTCGGCATCACCTACGACGCGCAGGACGTGAAACAGAATCTGCGCGTGGCGGTCAAGGAGCTGTTCGTGGACGGCTCGCAGCGCAGCGTGGCGCGGGTCGTCCCGCCCGGCAGCCTGAGCACGGCCGAGTTCCAGGAAACGAAAAAGCGCTTTCTGGACGAAGCCAGGGTGCTGGCCCGCTTCAACGACCCGGGCATCGTGCGCGTGCTGAACTACTTCGAGGAAAACGGCACCGCGTATCTGGTGATGGAATTCCTGGAAGGCGAGACGCTGGGGGGCGCCATCGAGAAGCGCGGCCCGGTGCCCCCGGCGGTTGTGCTGGAGATCGCCCGCTCGGTGTCGCGCACGCTGGAGATCGTGCACGGCGCCGGTCTGCTGCACCGCGACATCAAACCCGACAACATCTTCCTGCACCGGGCGGGGCGCGTGGTGCTGATCGACTTCGGTTCGGTGCGGGCCTTCGCGCCGGGCAAGACCGTGAGCCACACGCGGCTGGTCACGCCGGGCTACGCGCCGCTGGAGCAGTACGGCAACTCGGCGCGCTACGGGCCCTACACCGACATCTATTCGCTGGGCGCCACCCTGCACCACGCCCTGACTGGCCTCATGCCGCCCCCCGCCACCGACCTGATGCTGGGCACCGCGCTGCCCCAGTTGCCGCCCGGCACGCCCGTGCCCCTGCGCCGCGCGGTCGAGAAGTCGATGGCCCTGCGGGTCGAGGAGCGGCCGCAAAGTGCCCACGGGCTGCTGGAGCTGATGGGCGTGGGGCTCGCCGCGAGTGCCCCCGCCGCTCAGCCTGGGTCTAGCCAGCCCGTGCCCAGCCAGCCGGCCGCCAGACCGGCCGCGCGTGCCCAGCCCCCCACCCCACCGCCCCCCGCACCACAGCCCGTCCCCCAGCCGAGGCCGCAATCCGGGCCGCAGTCCGGGCCCCAGCCCGCTCCACAGCCGCAGCCGGCGCCGCAGAGGGCGCCCGCACCGCGCCCGGCGCCGCCCCCTGCGCGTCCCGCCCCGGCGCCAGCGCCGACTCCGCGTCCGGCTCCCGCCCCGCCACCGAAACCCCAGGCGCAGCCGACGCCCCGACCTGTTCCCGCGCCCAGCCCGCCCCCCCAGGCGGCGCCCCGACCGGTTCCGGTGCCCGGTCATGCTCCGGCACCCGGCCCGCGGCCCCTGACCCGCACGCTGCTGGTCGCGCTGTGCGTGGGGCTGGGAGCGGTGCTGGGCTTCGCGCAGCTGCCGCTCCTGCTCCCGGCGATCCAGCAACTGGGCACGCCGGGGGTGGTGGTCGCGGCTGTGCTGGGGGCGGCGGCCGGTTTCGCGGTCGGGCGCCTGGCGTGGTGGAGTCTGCCGCTCGTGCTGCCGCTCGGCGCGGGTGCAGGCGCCTTCCTCTACGCCCAGCAGGCCGGGCTCCACTGGCCGACCGTCAGCGCCCTGGGCGTCATGGCGGCCGTGCTGTCGATCTTCTTCATGCGCCTGATCCGCCGACTGTGACCCCCGCCCGCCTTCCCACCCCTTTCCCCTGGAGGAATCTGCTATGACCATCACCTGCTCCGTGTGCGGCACCATCAACCCCGAAGGCACCCAGTACTGCGAGGGCTGCGGCGTCGAACTTGCCGCTGCGCCTGCCCAGAGCGCTCCTCAGGCATCCGACCAGGCCCCGGCCGCCCCTGTCCTCTCGGCGCCGGAAGGGGCGGGAACCTCGCCCGTGGATCAGATCCAGATCGGCGGCGCCACGGCCGATACCGCGAGCAGCGGCTCTCCAGTGATCGATGGCGACATCACGCCCCCAGCCGAGGTGATCCCAGGTGAGGGCACTCCGGTCGCCGACCTGAACGCCGGAATGCCCGACATGCCCCTGCCGGAGACCGGCACCGCTGCCACGGACGCTCCCCAGGCCGCCACGCCTGCAGCCCCGATGGACACGGCAGGCGCCGACGCCATGCCCATGCAGGAATCCGTGACACCCGAGGCCAGCGCCCCCGCCTCCAGCGACACCACAGCGGCCGCTGCTCCCGTCGCCGCCGCGCCCGTCTCCCCCGCTCCCGCCGACGCCTCTGTCGGCGCCGCAAAGCTTGGCATCAAGAAGTACGGCGCGGCCACCGGCGAGTTCATCCCGCTGCAGGGCGAGCGGCTGGTCGTGGGGCGCTTCGACGCCTCCAGCGGCCCGGTGGATATCGACCTGAGCGGCCTGGGCGGGCAGGAGCACATCTCGCGCCGCCACGCCGAGCTGTACCGCGAGAATGGCGCGTGGATGGTGCGCGACCTGGGCTCCACCAACGGCGTGTACGTGAAGCGTGCGGGCGAGGCCGCCTTCTCGCCCCGCCTGCAGGAGCCCACCCGCCTGTCGAACGGAGATGAGGTCGCCTTCGGGAACCTGATGCTCAGCTTCCACCAGGACTGAGGCGTGACGCATCCCGACGATCCGATCCAGGAGAGCACCCAGGCCGCCGAGGGGGGCTGGAAAGAGACGTCTGCCACGCTGCGCGAGCTGTTCGGACGGGGGGAGGAGAGGCCTGCGCCAGCGCCGCCGAGGGCCGAACAGCCGTCCGAGCCGTCCGCCCAGGCCGCCGAGCCCGAACTGGAGGCTTTCGATCCCGGCGACGCCCCCCTCCCCGTGCTGGACGAGGACGCGCTGCCGGGGCCGATGCCAGAGCCAGTGACCGGGAGCAGTGATCCCGGCAAGAGCACAGAGCCGGTCGCGGCGTCTGCCGGGTCGGAGCCCGCTCAGGCGGCGATGACTGTTCCAGCGGACGAGACTCGGCAGCCCCCGGTGGCCAGCCAGCCGGCCCCCACGGCACCTGACCAGCCCCCTGCGCCGACTGAACGGCCCGTGGCCGCCCCCGACCCGGCCTCCCCGGCTGATGTCGCCCCAGCCGGCGCCCCCGCGGCTGAGGCCGCCCCGCTCCCTCCCCCTCCAGCCTCAGCCGGTGGCACCGGCTTCTCGAACGACCTGGAGGAGCAGGTCTTCGCGCCCAGCGCCCCGCCCCAGGGGCCGCAGGTGGGCGACGTGCTAGACGGCCACCATCTGAACGAGGATCTGGGACGCGGCTGGTTCATCGCCAGCCCGCTGCAGGCCGGCCCCAGCCGCGAGGTCTACGTGCGCCCGGAACCGCTCTGGGCGGGCCTGCAGCCCCACCGCGCGCTGCCCCGCTTCTCCCGCGTGGGCGCCCTGCACGTGCTGGAACCGACCGGCGGCGAGCCACTGACACTTCCCCTCGAGCCGGAGACCGCGCTTTCACATCTGAAGGAACTGGCGCAACTGCTGTTCGCGCTGGAAAAGCAGGACTACGCGGCCATCGACCTCGATCCGGACGGCGTGCGCGCCACACCGGGCGGCCTCCGGCTGCGCTTCCCGCCCCGCGTGGCCCGGCTGGGCGAGGCCCCGGAGGCCGCGCTGCGCGAGGGCTTCACCCCCCCCGAGGTGCTGGCCGGCGACCCCGCGGGGGCCGCCTCCGGGGTGTACCTGCTGGGCGCGCTGCTCTACCGCTGGCTGAGCGGCCACGATTTGCCCGCCGAGGGGCAGACGACCGGGGGAACGTCGCTGGCCGTGCTGGGCGGCGTGCCGGTGGCGGGCGTGCCACAACTGCTGCGGGACATGCTCGCCCCGGCCGACCAGCGCCTGACGCCCAGCGCCCTGCTGACCAGGCTCAGAGCGCTGGACACGCCCGAACTGCCCGCCTACCGCGTGGCCGCCGCGACGACCGTCGGGCTGAACCCCGACCGGCCCGTGAACGAGGATTCCTACGGCTTCGTCTGGCGGCAGATCGGCGCGCACGGCCAGTCGCAGCTGGTGCTGCGGGCCTGCGTCTCGGACGGCATGGGCGGCATGGCGGCGGGTGAAGTGGCGAGCAGCGCTGCCGTGCAGGCCTTCCTGAACTCCAGCCAGGACACCCTGCCCGGCATGGTCTGGGACGCCAACGCGGCCGTGCTCTCGGCGATGGCGGGCCGCGACGGTGGCTGCACCATCAGCGGGGTCGAGCTGCGCGGCGCGGCGCTCTACCTGGGCCACGTGGGCGACACCCGCGCCTACCTGTCGTCGGGCGGCGAGGCGAGGCAGCTCAGCCGCGACCACTCCTACGTGGCCGCGATGGTCGCCTCTGGCCAGATGACCCCCGAGGAGGCGCAGGAGAGCCCCGAGCGCAACAAGGTGCTGCGGTCGCTGGGCAGCCTGCGCGTGCCCCAGGAGGGCTACGTGCAGACCCTGGACGACGCGCCGGAACTGGGCGTGGGCGACCGCGTGCTGCTGGTCAGCGACGGCGTGTGGGGTGAGATCGTGCCCGACAGGCTGCTGGGCCTGCTGCTCAGCGAGCCCGACATCCAGGCGCTGGCCGATCAGCTCGTGAAGCTGGCGCTGGACGCCGGAGCCCCCGACAACGCGACGTCGCTGGTGATCGAGCGGGTGAAATAGGGGCCCGCCCCGACGGGCTCAGCGGCCGAGCGTCAGCCTGCACGTCCCCAGCCCGAGTTCCCGGCTGGCCTCGGCCCGCTCGGCCGGCGTGCGCGCCACGCCGACGACCGCCAGCGCCTGCTCCAGCCGCGCCGGCAGCTCCCCCAGGGGGCCCACCGCCAGCACGCCCTCCAGCACGGGGGCGCCGAGGCTGCCCGTCACCACGCAGGCCAGCCCCAGCCCCCCGGCCCGGGCGTCCTGAAGGTCGAGCGCGACCAGCGAGCCGCGCGGGGCATCGAGGATCAGCACGCCCCGGTCGGCACGGTAGGTGGCGGGGGTGCCGGTGGGCGCGGCACGGCCCACCTGCAGCGCGGTCTGGAAGCGCTCGCCCTGGGCGGTGGTGGCGTCCAGCGTCCAGACCTGCCCCGGCCGCACGACCGGAGGCGGGGCGGCGAAGGGAGGGGCGCCCCCGCCCCCTCTGGCCTGGGCCCCCGGACACAGCAGTGGAAGGCTCAGCAGCAGCGGAAGCACCCGGACACGCATACCCCAGCGTAGCGCCGCAGGCGGCGCCGGGCATCAGGCTTGCTACGCTCCTGGTATGAACGCGAAGGGAGATCTGATCGCGCGGGTGCTGGCGCTGGGCCTGGGTGTCCCGACCTTCGAGGCCGAGACCAGCGGCCCCGCCCACGACCGCACCTTCCACGCGACCGTGCTGGTGGGCGGCCGCCCGCTGGGCGCCGGAGGCGAGGGCCGCAGCAAGAAGGAAGCCGAGCGGGTGGCGGCCGAGTCGGCGCTGCGGGCGCTGGACGGGGAGCCGCCGGGCGCGGCCCCTCCCCGCCCGGCGGGTGAACGCTGGCCGATCTACGCGGCGGTGCTCGCGGAGGCGCTGGACGCCGCCGTGGAACTCTCGTCCGACGACGCCACGCTGGACGAGGTGCGGGCCGATGCCGCGCGCCTCTACCGCGACCTGCTGAGCGACCTGGGCCACGGCCCGGAAGCGGAGGACGCGTGACCCTGGAGGCCCGGCCCCCGGCCACGGCCCCCGGCTGGCCCTGGCGCCCGGCCGGCGTGCTGTTCGACATGGACGGCGTGCTCACCGCCAACAACCACCACCACCGGCAGGCCTGGGCCGAGACGGCGCGCACGGTGCTGGGCCTGCACCTGAGTGAGCACGATCTGGACACCAAGGTGGACGGCGGCCGCAATCCGGAGATCATCGAGCGCCTGACCGGGGTCTCCCCCGACGCCGAACTGGCGGGGCGCTTCGAGGAGGCCAAGGAGGGCCGCTACCGGCAGCTGGCGGCCGGCGCCCTGACTGAGGTCGCGGGCCTGAGCCGCTACCTGGACGAGCTGGACGTCCGCGGCATTCCCTTCTCCCTGGTGACCAGTGCGGGCCTCACGAACGTCGCCTTCGGAATGGAGCAGCTGGGCTTCGGGCCGCGTTTCGGGACGCGCGTGACCGGCGAGGACGTCGCGCGCGGCAAGCCCCACCCCGAGCCCTTCCTGCTGGGCGCCGCCCGTCTGGGCCTGGCCGCCGCCGACTGTCTGGCCCACGAGGACGCGGTGAACGGCGTTCGCAGCGCCGCCGGGGCCGGCTGCCGGGTGGTGGCCCTGACAACCACCGCGCCGGCCGCGGCGCTGCTGGAAGCCGGAGCGTCCCTCGCCGTGCCCGATTTCACCGGCTGGGCCGCGTGGCTGGCCTGACCCCATGAGACTGACGCTATGAAGGGCGCGGCTTGAAGGGTGCAGGGGCCGAGGCGCGTGCGGCGGCGCACCTCGAGGCCCTGGGCCGCGAGATCGTGGCCCGCAACTACCGTATCCCCGGCGGCGAGATCGACCTGATCAGCCGCGAGGGCGCCGTGCTGGTCTTTACCGAAGTCCGGCAGCGGCGGGGCGCGCGTTACGGCAGCGCCGCCGAGTCGGTCACCGCGCGCAAGCTCTCGCTGATGCACCGCGCCGCCCTGACCTACCTGAGCCGCGAACTGGGCCGCGATGACCTGCCCTGCCGCCTGGAGGTGCTGACCATCGACGGCGAGGCCGAGACCGGGATGATCACCGTGATTCCGCTGGAGGGATAGGAGCAAGGACAAAGGGTTGAGTGATGAGGAGGAATCCACGGGCTCTGGGACGTCTCATCACTCATCACCCATGACCCATCACTCCCCTCCCTACAAAGACTCGCGCAGGATGGTCTCCAGGTCGTCGCGGGCGGGCATCCGGGGCGCCACTGCCAGCAGGCGCTGCTGCTTCAGGGCGCCGTCGATCAGGGCCGGCAGGTCGGATTCGTCGTAGCCCAGTTCGCGCAGGCGGGTGGGGGCGCCGACATCGCGCATCAGGGCGGCCAGGGCGCGGGGCAGGGCGTCGCGGTCGCCAGGGGTCTGGGGCTGGCCGCTCAGGAGTTCGGCGGCCCTCAGGTGCTTGGCGGGGTCGGCGTCGAAGGTGAAGCGGAAGGCGGCGGGCGCCGTGACGATCACGCTGAACCCGTGTGGAATGAACAGCTTCGTGCCGGGGTAGCCCGGATGCCGGTAGACGTGCCTGAGGCCCGCGATGGGGTACGCGCAGGCGTGCGGGATATGCACGCCCGCCGAGCCGAAGCCCACGCCGGCCATGGTGGCTGCCAGCATCATGAACCCGCGCGCCTCCAGATCGTCTGCGTCCTGCACGGCGCGGCGCAGGTACTGGCCGCCATAGCGCAGAGCCTGGGCCGACCAGACGTCCGCCACCGGATTGCTGCCCTGGTAGGGCGGGCGCTCCGCGGGCGAAGCCGGTCGGGGCCGGGTGGTGTAGGGCCGGCTCAAGAAGCTCTCGGCGGCGTGGCAGACCACGTCCAGCCCGGCAGCGGCGATCACGGCGGCGGGCGCGCTGCGGGTCAGCTCCGGGTCGACGATGGCCTGGGTCGGCCGCAGCAGGCGGTGGCTGATGCCGGTCTTGATTCCCAGATCCGGCAGATCGACGATCGCCACCGTGGTCGCCTCCGACCCGCTCCCCGACGTGGTGGGAATGGCGAGCAGGGGCCGCAGCGGGCCGGGAGGCGCGCGGCCACCGCCCACGGGCGGATTCACGTAGTCCATGATCTCGCCGCCGTGCGTGCCCAGCAGGTTGGCGACCTTCGTGGTGTCGATGGCGCTGCCCCCGCCAAGGGCGACGAAGGAGTCCACACCCGCCTCACGCGCGGCCTGCACCGCCCGCGCCAGGGCCGCGATATCGGGCTCGGTCTCCACGTCGCTGTACTGGACGGTCTCGATGCCCGCCTCCCGCAGACTCTCCAGCACCGGCCCTGCCACGCCGGCCGCCAGCACCCCGGGGTCGACGACCACGAAGGCCCGCCGCGCCCCCAGCCGCCGCAGCTCCCAGCCGGCGTCCCGTGAAGCGCCGGGGCCGAATTTCACGGGCGTCGCCTCGATGGTGAAGATGGTTTCGTGTTCGGTCATCGTGGCCTCCGGCTTGCAGGAGAGTACGCGCTGGCGCGGCAATCCCGGATCGTTGTGGTGAGTCAGCGCAGGCTAGCATCCGGGCAGGCCGGCGCTGGGCCGCAGTCCAGGCTCGGTCGTCCAGATCGGCCGCCCTCGCTGGCCCGACCACCCTCACGGCCCATGCTCTAGACTCCGGCCATGCGGAGTGCCTACCTGACTGCTGCCCGTTCCCTGCAACTGGGGCGCGAATGGGCCGTGGAGGGGGATCAGCGCCGCGCCCTGGAGGCCTACGAGGAGGCGCTGGGCCTGCTGCGGCTGCAACCGCCCGAGCGCACGCGCGACGTGCTGCTGGCGCACACCCACCTGGCCTTCTACCAGACGCTGGAGCTGGTCGGCTCACGCGGCGGGCAGCACCACCTGCACCTGGGGGTGTCCTATGCCCGCTCCACCCGCGACCCCCTGGCCCGCGCCATCGCCGAGGAATGCCTGAGCGGGCTGGACGTGGTGATGTAGCGCTTTGGCCAGTGACCATACGTGGAGATCGAAAAACGCGCCGCCCTGTCGAAGAGGCGGCGCGTCTGCTGGGCTTTGCTGGAGTGCTGGCCCTTACTGCTGGCCCGGAAGCTGAAGCTGCGCGGTCGTCTTGCCGGCCTTCTTGTCGTAGGCGCACTGCAGGGGCAACTGGCCCAGCGTGCTCGTGCTCTTGCCCACCACCGAGATGGTCACGGGAACGCCGCTCAGGGTCCAGCCGCCGCCCTCCACCGTCTGCGTGCTCCGCACGATCTGCGCGGACTCGGCCTCCAGCGTGGTACGGATGCTCTCGCCAGCGGCCAGCGGGCGGCTCTGCCCGACCAGCGTCTTGAGGGGGATGCTCTGACCCTGTGCGCCCACCGTCAGCTCCTCGCTGTTGCCGGCGATCTCCTTGCACTCTTCGATGAAGTGGTACTTGCTGACGCCATTGGCCTCACGGTCGCTGTAGATGGGGTTGTTCCGCACGGCCACGGCGGTCACGAAGCCCAGCAGCGCCAGGGTCAGCAGCAGGGAGAGCCACTGGAACATGCGGCCCGCTCCCGAGCGGCGTTTGGGGTGGGACAGTTCACTCATAGTGCCTGCCAGCATAGCGTTCTGGCGGCGGCCGGGAGTGTCATCCGGACTCCCGTCCAGCCGTGGGCTGGCCCGTTCCCGACACCCAGTCCGCCGGCGCCTCCCGCTGGATCCCGGCGCTGCCCACCCGCAGGAGCGCCGCCCGCCCGCTCTCCCCGGTCTGGGGATGGCGCAGCTCCGGGTTCAGGTCGCTCAGCGGGGCCAGCACGAAGGCCCGTTCCCAGGCGCGGGGGTGCGGCAGTTCCGGGGGGCCGGGCATCACGAGGTCGTCATACAGGATCAGGTCGAGATCCAGCACCCTCGCCTCCCAGCGTTCCCGGCGCTGGCGTCCGGCCTGGGCTTCGGCCTCGTGGAGAGCGTGCAGCAGCGGCTCTGGCGCCAGGCTCGTGTCCAGCCACAGCGCGGCGTTCAGATAGTCCGGCTGATTCGGTGGGCCGCCCACCGGCGCCGTGCGGTAGAGCCCCGACACCGCCCGCACGGTACCCAGCCCGGCCAGC